>SYHD01000194.1 GCA_005799265.1 Planctomycetia bacterium
CGATAGCGCCATTCTTGCAACCCTTCGTCAAGATCGACGAGTCGTTCGCAAAATTCCGCGAGAGCCGCGTCGCTGCGATAAATGCCGATGAGGATTCGCTGCATGTCTGCGGACGGCGCCGGCGGTTGCGTCACGTCTCGCTTCAGCACGTCATCGGGGACTGCATGGCCGCGTTTCGCCAGAAAAAGGGCGAACCAGTCCCAAAGCGATGGTGCTCGATAGCGTCGCTCCAGCCGAATACGTTCGGCACTTCCCGATTGATATGGCTCTAACGCTGAAGTGCGCTTGTGCCCGACGACGAACTCCAACTCGCGAAACTGGGCCGACTGAAACCCGCTGCCCGATTCGAGCCGGGCACGGAAGCTCACGAACTCGAGCGGCGTCATCGTTTCGAGAATGTCCACCTGCGCGACGAGCACCTTCAGGATCGTCAGCACCCGCTTCATCGCATGCCCCGCGCGCGGCAAATCGTCCTTGCCCAGGAGTGTTTGAAGGTAATCGAGCTCGTGCAGGGTCTCCTTGAACCAGAGCTCGTAGGTCTGATGGATGACGATGAAGAGCATTTCGTCGTGATCGCTGCCAGGCTGCTGCAGCACGAGCAGATCATCGAGCTTCAGGTAGTCGGCGTAGCTTGGCATGGTTCAGTCCATTCGCCCGCACGCGGCCATCTAGGTCTTGCGCTGGTTTGAGGGACCATACACCGAATGGCCGGTCTCGACCGATACCCTCTCAGGACTGCGTCTCCGGCGCAGGCTCTTCGAGGAACGCGGTGACGAACGTTTCGATCGTCTTGCAATAGGTGCGCAACGGCAAGTCGTCGCCGTCGTCGCCGAAGGGTTCCTCGATGGCTTCCGCGGTCAATTCAATGCCGATAAGAAAGCTAATGCCGACACCAAACACTGGCAGGCCCCACCAGCCAATCGTGGTGGCAGTAATCCAAGGGGATACGAGCACATTGACGGCGATGGCCCCGCGCAGCAATGCGAGATACGACGTCGGCACCGGCGTATTGCGGATGCGTTCGCAGGAACCGCAGATGTCCATCAAGGCGCGGGCATGCACGTCCAGGATCCATAGCGTGTCTGTCAGCCGGCCCTGGCGATGCCAATCCGCGAACATTCGGTGAATCAACTCGGCGACGTAGCCGGGCAGGTGCGGGATGTGTTTCGCTTCCACCTCCAGACCCGGCAATTCGGCGCTCGCGTGTTGCCCGCCCAAGTGCAATCGCAATGCGTTGGCGAAGGCAGACAGCAGCCTGGCGAAGCGATGGCGTTCCTCGACGGACAGGTCAACATGGGCACGCGTCTTCAAGGCCAGATTGCGTAAGTCGTTGATTAATTGTCCCCACAGCTTACGTGCCTCCCACCAGCGGTCATTCGCAGAGTTAATGCGAAACACCAGGAGCACCCCAAGCCACGCGCTCAATACGGTCAGAATGGAATTGCTGGACTCCCAACTCGGCAATGCCTTCCAGCGGGCGAAGAGCGTCACCGCGGCGGCATAGATCATCGCCACGGCCACCCAGGCGGAAAGCAATTTGCTGATGTGTAACGACGGCAACACGCGTACTCCTTGTCATTTCGCGCGCAGCATTGCGGCTATTACCGGACAACTCGCGATCCGCACGCCAAGCTCACGAAAGGCCGCTTCATGCGCGGGAGGCTCGTAGAGATTCGGATTGCCGTCGTAACCCTGTGCGGAGAGCAGATCTACTTCGCGCGACACAAGGTGGTAGACGCCGAAGACGACTCGGAGTTCATCAGGGTCGACATCGCGAAACTCGTATTTGAGCGTCTTGGCAGTCATGGCGGTGTTCAGCGCCACCGCCATTTCGATCATCGCGTCGCGATAACCCGGCGCCTGTGCAACACTCGGCCCGTGGACGTGCTCGAGCGCTGCCGCCGCCGCGCGCACGGCTAACATCAGGCCATCGACGATTGACCGCAGGGCCTGGCTGTTGGCGACGGCCAGATAACGGGCCGGCTTGAGATACGTATCGACCGCCGCGGTCACCGCGCCACATCCACTATGGCCAAGGACAACAAGCAGCTTGAGGTTGCCGCCCAAATGTTGCACGGCGTACTCGATACTGCCGAGGCATTCGTTGCCGAGCACATTACCTGCCACGCGGACGACGAAAAGGGAATTGCACCCTTGATTGAAAATCCATTCAATCGGCGCTCGGGCATCCGAACAGCCGAGCACGATGGCAAACGGCTGCTGCCGCGGGATCCCACCTTGTTCGGCAACACCCAATTCGGCAAGGTCGATCGGGATGATGTGCGTGGAGCGCTCCCCCCCAGTCGGCAAATCAACGAGCCGCATGAATTCGCGATTGCCTTCACACAGACGAACCCGCGCCTCATCCGGCGTCGCCGGCGGTATGAGCGCGGGTTGCGTGGTGGGATCGTAGCGGTAGATGATGTCGATCACGGCGGGGCCTCCATTTTCTTCTCAATATACCGCGCCAATGCTGGCGTGGCGCACGAATAATGCGATTCAAGCGTGTCGAGGCGTACGCGAAGGAACAGGGATTGTTCCGCGCCAGGGGAGCGCCGGAACCGATCTATCCGGACACGCTGGAGCATGTCCTCGATAAAGTCGAACTATCATTGCCGGTCCAAGCCGGTCGCAGGAATGCGTGACGCTCAAGAATGCCAAGTAGTCGCACCTCGATGCGCTGCCCGTAATGATTGCCATTCGACGACCTGAACTACGTGAAGAAATTAGCCCCGTAGGCCTCACAACCCCAACACATCATCCATCGTATAACGCCCTGGCCCCTTGGTGGCGAGGAACTTGGCCGCCTGCAGCGCGCCGCGCACGTAGGCGTCGCGAGTGTGGCCCTTGTGGACCAGTTCCATCGTTTCGCCCAGGGTGCTGAACAGGATCGTGTGCTCGCCGACGTTGTCGCCGGAGCGCACCGCGTGCATGCCGATCTCGTTTGGCGTGCGTTCGCCGACCAGCCCCTCGCGGCCATGCATGATTTTCATGTCCCCCATCGCCCCCTGAATGATCTGCGCGAAGTGCAGGGCCGTGCCCGAGGGGGAATCCTTCTTGAAGCGGTGATGGCGTTCGATGATTTCGACGTCGAACCCCTTGTCCTTGAGCGCGAGCGCGGCCTCGCGCACGAGCTTGACGAGGACGTTGACGACCAGGCTCATACTGGGCGCCATCAACAGCGCCGTGTGATGGGCGGCGGCTTCGATTTCGCGTTTCTGCGTGTCGGAGAACCCGGTCGTCGCCACCACGAGCGGGATCTTGCGCTCCAGGCAAATCTTCAGGACGTGCATCGTCCCCTCCGGCATCGAGAAATCGATGAAGACGTCGGGACGCGCGTCGAGCGGCAACGTCGACAAGACGTTGACGCCAAGCGCGCCGACGCCGGACGCTGCGCCTATGTCGGTGCCGTGTTCGGGATGCTGGAAGGCGTCGATGGCGGCGACGATCGCGAGCGACTTGTCTTCATGGGCAAGCTGGACGATGCGTTTACCCATGCGTCCGCAGGCGCCGTTGATGCCGAGCTTGGTCTTCATTTCGAGGTCTCCTCTTTTTGCCGCAATATCCACACGCTCAACCCGGCGCCGGCGATGATGCCAACGACCAGGGCAACCGCGAACCACCACGCGACCGCCCACATGAAGGCGTGGCCGACGCGCTGCGGAATCGTGTAGGATTCATCGCGACGATCGCCGGGCTGATACTCGACGAGCGTCATGTGCACGTGGTAGAACGATTCCTTGCCAAGAAAACCGCCGAACTGCACGGTGAGCGATTGCAGTTCCTTTTCCATCCCCTGGATGATCTGTTCCAAGCGTAACGTTTCGTCGAAGGGGAGCGTTTTTCCCTTGCGAAGCTCTTTCATCGCTTCGAGGTTGCTCTTGAGGTACTGCCGCTGCGCGAAGAGCTTGCGAAACTCTTCCGTGCGGTCCTTCTGTTCGACAGTGATCGTCGACAGTCGGCCTATCTCACGCAGCGTGGCCACGAGCGAGTCGTAACGGTCGGGATGCACGCCGATCTCGATCGCTAGATGGCGCGCGGGAGCGATGCCCGCGCTTTTTTCGTTGAAGACGCTCGCCTGATTGGCCTTGATGGCTGCCCGCAGCGCCGACTCATCGGTGGGGAAATCGGCCGTTCCCGTCGTCATGGTCGCCCGTTTCTCGATGACGCGAACCTCTTCCACCTGTGGCTTATCGAGCATAACGGGCAGCGGCGTCTCGATCAGGCCGATCTGCTTGAGATTATTCGCCCAGTTCGCGTTGCGCGGATAATCCCGATCAACGCTGCTGGCAATGCTCGGCAACGCCAAGGGAGGAGGCGGCGGAAACGTCAAGGTGAGGCCGCGCACGATGCCCGCGATCCACAGGGCCAGGAAGACGAGGAAACCAACGGCCGCGGCCTTCTTGAGGTAGCGCATAACAATCTCCCAAATTGCTCGTTCCTCAGTTCCCTCTTGTTCGTTCCACTGCGCCCGGCCGGAGTTACCATACCAACCTGAAGCGATAACGAGGGCCGCAGCATCCTTTGCAAACGCTTCGGGTCGGTTTTCATTTTCTACCGCTCGCTTAACGCAATCCAATCACGTCTCGATCATGATCCCGTTGGTCTTTTCGGCTGGCAGCTGACAAATGCCACCAGGTCACCCAGCGTCGCACCATCTTCCCAAAAATCGTGCAAATTCCTCAACGAATGACCCGATCGTTCCGTTACTTCCATTAGCAACAAATCCAGTTCCAGTGGATCGATGCCGAAATCTTCGAGACGATCCCTCGCTCGAATCGGGAAATCCGCATAGGGTGAGACCGCATCCCAGACGGCACGCACGACCCAGGGATCGAAGGGCTCAGAACGACGATCCAACCCTCGGGCGAAGGAGCCGATGTCTTCACCCTGCCGTTCCCGGGCGACAGCACGCTCAGCTCGATTGGCTGACCATGTTCCGAAAGCCATCAAGAACCCGAAAGCCAAGAGGACGATTGCGGACGCCACAGGCGCCTTTACAATCATCCCAACACAGAAACCCAGAGCAGTTACGCCAACGCCCGCCATGATTGCAAGGACGAGCCAGCCAGTGATCGTCACCGGCGGATACCGATCGGATCGCAGAGGTGGCATGAAGCGCGAGAATATTCGCACGTTGCGCTCCGTTCTTGAACGAAGAACGATTGAATCAAGTACTATCAAGAATATACCTCAATCGCCTTGATGATCTCGTTCAAATCGTTGGGCACCTGCACTGCCCGGTTCGCAAATGTGGCGCGACGTACGCCGCGGTGGCCAAGGACGTCGTCGAATGTCTTTTGATCGGTGCTGTGGTACGCCACCGTGGCGGTTGGGTCCTTCAACTGATGGCCCGTCAGGACGCAGACGACGCGGTCGCTCGGCGCGATGATGCCTTCACGGCGAAGCTTTTTGGCTCCGGCGACGCTCGCCGCCGATGCAGGTTCGCAGCCCAGGCCGCCGGCGCCGACCTTCGCTTTAGCGTCGAGAATCTCCTGATCAGACGCCTCGCGCACCACGCCGCCGCAGCGATCGAGCGCCCTTAACGCCTTGTGTAGGTTGACCGGATGATTGATCTCGATGGCGCTGGCGATCGTCGCGGCGCGGATTTTTTCGACCTCGAGGCTTTGATAGTAACCGTCAATCTTCTGACGATCCGGCGCCCCGGCGTTCCAGCGCAGGCCAAAGCGTTCGTAGAGTTGATAAAACGTGTTCGCGCCGGCGGCGTTGATGACGGCGAGACGCGGCGGGCGTTTGATGAGTCCGAGCTCCATCAGCTCGATGAAGGCTTTGCCGAAGCTGGACACGTTGCCGAGGTTGCCGCCGGGGACGACGATCCAGTCGGGGACTTCCCAGCGCATCGCCTCCAAAATGCGGAACATGATCGTCTTCTGCCCTTCGAGGCGGAAGGGGTTGACGCTGTTGACGAGGTAGATGCCGAGCTTCTTGGAGACTTGCTGAACGCGCTGCATGGCGTCGTCGAAGTCGCCGGTGATCTGCACGGTGAGGGCGCCGTGATCGAGAGCCTGGGCGAGCTTGCCGTAGGAGATTTTGCCGGAGCCGATGAAGATAATCGCCCGCATCAGTCCGGTCGCGGAGCAAAAGACGGCGAGCGATGCGCTGGTGTTGCCCGTCGATGCACAGGCCGCGCGCGACGCGCCAACCATGCGGGCATGCGTGAAGGCGGCGGTCATGCCGTTGTCCTTGAAGCTGCCGGACGGGTTCATGCCTTCATATTGCAGCGCGAGACACCCCGCGTTCATGCCGACGAATTGGCCAACCAGATCGGCACGTTGCAGAATCGTTTGGCCTTCGCCGATCGTCATGATTTTTTCGGGCGGCGCGAATGGCAGCAATTCACGGAAGCGCCAGACGCCGCTGAAGTCGAGCGGATGGGAGCGCGTCGCCCATTTGCTCTCGAACGAGGCAAGCGTTTTCGGCGGCGCAAGGCGGTTCCAATCGTAGGCGACATCGAGGAGACCGCCGCACTTCGGGCAAGCAAACGACGTGTCCTCGGCGGCGACGGTCGCTCCGCAGGTGGGATGGATGCAGCGTTGAAAGACGGCGTCAGCGGCCACAGAAGGATCCTCATTCTCGGAAGGATGAAAGATGAAGGATGAAGGATGAAAAATTGGGGAACTTTTCATCCTTCATCCTTCATCCCTGATCTTTCCAATAGTGCTCGCTGATTGATTTATGAATCGAATGCGGTCGTCAGTAGTCCTTCCAGTAGAACCACGCGCTTGCCAGGCCGAGGAAGATGCCGATCCAGATGCATGAGACGAGCAGACTGTCCCACCAGGAGCGATTGCTGTTGTCGAATTTGTTCATGTTGCCGAGGTTGCCGGTCATGAAATCGGTGTAGACGATCAAATCGTTGAGTTGATTGAGGTCCTCGGTGCGCGGCGAGATGGCATGAATCACCTTGATGGTCGTGAACGTCCAACCGCCTGCCCAGCGCTCCTCCGCAAGTTTTGGCTGCTGTCCATCTACTTCTTTTCTGTCGGCTTCCACTTTTTCAAGTTTCTCGAGGAGATCAATGCCGCGATAGACCATGCCGATACCGAAAAAGGCCACCCAGGCGCCGATCGTGAGCAAAATGGACGCGACGACGCTGCGCGTGACGACGCCGACAAAGGTCGAGACGGCGTAAAGGATGGCGAAGAAGAAGGTGATACTCGGGATCAGGAGCAAGGCGCCGTTCGCCCAGAGTCCGGAGCGTAGACCGAGGACAAGCCAAACGCCGCCGATGGCGTAGCCGGTCGTCAAGAAAATGAATGTCAAGCCGCCGAGGAACTTGTAGGTGAGCAGCAGCCAGCGGCTAATCGGCTTGACGAGCAACAGATCGATCGTCCCCTTGCGCAACATGTTGGGGATAAAGAACGAGGTGATGACGATTCCAAAGAGAACGGCGATCCAGGAACCGACGGCGATTATGTATTGGGCGAGTTTGTACATGCGCCAGCCGAGCGGCTCGGCGAAGATCTCGAAGAACTCATGCGTGAACAGGCCGAAGAGAACGCCCGGCTCGGTGCCCCAGATGCGATAGGTGTTTGGCGTGGAGAGGAGATTCACACGATAGCGTGGCACGCCTTTCCCGTCGTCGTCGGCGATGGGCTCAATGGCGTCGATCTTGATGTAGCCAATCTCCTCGGCATCCTCGAATAACGTGCGGAGTTGAGCGATGTCCGCTTTGGTGTCCACGACCGGCTTCTTCTTTTCAACAGGGCCTTTGCCCTGTACTTCGATTGCCGGCACAATGAAATTACCGCCCATCCCGAATCCTCGGCCATCGGCGGCAACGATTAACGCATAATCACTTAGCGGAGAATCGGGCTCGCCGCGTGTCAGCTCCACTTTTTCCAGGCGGAAACGGGACCAATTCCCCCGCATACCCAGGATTTTTTCCGGCTTGCGGCTATTCAACGCCTCGGTCATTACGGGTTGTTGAAACATGTTCTGTGCGAAGAAATACCGCATGGTTTTCTCGGCGGTCTGCGGCTTGAACGAAAGCTGCGCGGCGAACAGAATCACCAGCGACGACAGTGCCAGCAATCCCAGGAGGACCCAGCTGTCCCAGGCTTCACGCAGGGAATCCTTGAGAATGGCAAGATACTTCATGTGCGGCGCTCCTCTTCAATGGCATCGAGGACTTTGATGTTTTCGGATTGCTCGCCGCGACCGCGGTTCCGTTCGCGATCCGGCGTTTTGTCGCCATGCGTCTCCAAGAAGAGATCTTCCAGTGATTGCCGTTTCTCGACGAGATGCCGCAGGTGCAGACCCTGGGCACGCAGGTAATCGACAACCGGATCGATCGATTGATCCTCGAGCAGATGGACTTCCCAGCGATCGTCCAGCGGGTTGGCGTCGTAGCCCAAGTTGCGCACCTCGGCGATCGGGAAGACCTGCCCCGGCGCCAGACCGATGAGGAAGCGGCCCTTTTGCCGGGTCAGGGCGGCGACGGAACCTTCGCGGAGCATCGTCCCCTTGCGGAGAATGGCAACGCGATCGCAGATCAACTCGACCTCGCCCAGAAGATGCGAGTTGATGAAGATGGTGCTGCCGCGTTTCTTGAGATCGAGCAAGAGTCCACGAATATCCCGACGGCCGACGGGGTCGACGCCGTCGGTGGGCTCGTCGAGGAAGATGACTTCCGGATTGTGCATGAGCGCCTGTCCGATGCCGACGCGTTGTTTCATGCCCTTGGAGTAGGTGCGGATCTTGTAGTGCATGCGGTCGGCGATACCGACCTGTTCGAGTATTTTTGGAATGCGTTTACGGCGCTCGGCTCCCGCAACGCCTAGCAGTTCGCCGTAGAAATCGAGAAGGCTGTAGCCGGTGTGATAATCGGGAAAGTTGTGATCTTCGGGAAGGTAACCGACGCGCGAGCGGACGTGCGGCGTACCAGCGCGTTCGCCGAGCAGGCGCGCATCGCCTTGCCAGCCGCCGTTGATGCCAAGGAGCACTTTAATGAGCGTCGTCTTACCCGCGCCGTTTTGGCCGAGCAGGCCGTAGATCTCGCCCTCTTTAACATTGAGGGTGACGCCGGCGAGCGCCTTGATGCTCCCGTATCGTTTTTGCAGGTCAATCGTTTCCACGACGGCCATGAGCGATCCTCCCATTGCCGCATACGGCTAAGCGATCGCGTGACGCCTTGCGAGCGCTAAGCCGCAAACGGCAGGAACGGAATGAAGTTGTTGTACCGTTATCGACGGTGACGGCACGTCGAGTTTTCATTCGAGCGCGAACGGCGAATCCGCCTGCACATTGGCGATGCGCACGCGGCGTCGGCCTTCGAGTACATCGAGAATCACGGGCAGAACGAAATCGCGCCGCCAGCCGGTCATGAGCAGATTCGTCGCCGGCACGTTTTCATTTTGCATCTTGGCGCGGACGAGTTCGCGCAGATCGCTCATCGTGAAGGTCAAGCCGACGGCGAGCTTTTCCCGGACGCAGAAGTCGTTGAGCACTGCGCTCAGCAAGCCGACGATCAACGCGACCTGCGGCCGATCCTGTTCGCGCTCAAGCGGCTCCGGCATCTCGCTGGACGGGAGCTGGCGCGCACGCTCGATGGCCTCCCACAAGGGCTGCACGAAGCGCCTGGCCATGCCGCGCATCACCTGAATTTCGTCCGCCGACTTCGGATTGCGGCGTGCGACCTCGACCAGCAAGTCATCGCGAACTAGCACGCGCGGCGGGCGGTTCATTTGCGCGGCGATAGCCTCGCGCGCATTAAACATCTCGCGCAGCAAGGCCAATCGTTTGCGATCGAGTACGCCGACGCCCTTGAGCTTGCGCCATTTTTCGGCCGCACCCCTCACCCCTTTCCCCTCTCCCTGAGGGAGAGGGGAAAGGGGTGAGGGAGTCGGCACGGCCTGTGCGATGAAGCGAGCGAACTCGTCACGCGCCCAGTCGCGCCGGCCGAGCTTCGCCAGGTGCCCGTCGAGTGTTTGCCAGAGAGGCAACAGGTAGCGTACATCATCAAAGGCATATTGGATTTGCGAGGCCGACAGTGGGCGATGCCGCCATTCGGTAAGCGTGTCGTGCTTGTCGAGTTGCCGGCCGAGGACTTGATAAACCAGCGACGCGTGCCCCATCGGATAGTTATGCCCAACCAGCCCGGCAGCGATTTGCAAGTCGAACCAGTTCGTCGGAGTCTTGCCGCTCAAACGCTGGCACTGCCGCGTTTCCTCTCGACCCGCGTGGACGATGACTGTACGTGTCGGTTCGACGAGCAATTGCCAGAACGCATCCAGCGGTCCAGCACTCAAGGGATCGATCAGATATAGCGCGTCCGGCGTCGAGACCTGAATCAAGCACAGACTCGGCTCATAGGTGTCCTCGCCGACGAATTCGGTATCGAAGCCGAGCTGCGTGGTCTGCGCGAGGCGCGCGCAGCACTTGGCTAGACTGTGGGGGTCTGCGATGACGAATTCCTCGTGCGCGTCCATGCATCTCTTTCTATTTCGTAGCAGCGAGATGCCAATCTTGCCGGCGCGGAAATCCAATCGGCAAGATTGGTGTCTTGCCGCCATTCATGATAGTTGCCAGCCGGCGTCGATTGGCAATACGATGCCCGTGATGAGCTTCGCCTCGTCACAGCACAAGAACACCGCGGCGTCCGCGCAATCCTCCGGCGATCCCGGCCCCTGGCTGAGCGGTTGCTTCGTCGTCAGGAACGCGTGAATCGCCGGATCGTTGACGGCGCGGGCGGCCATCGGCGTGTCGATCAATCCCGGCGCGAGAACGTTAACGCGAATCCGATCCCTCGCATAGCGCGCCGCCGCCTGCCGGCTCATGGCGAGGATGCCGCCCTTGGCCGCGGCGTAGGCGATCGTATCGAAGTGCTGCGGCGACGGGGAGATTGCGAGTACGCTCGACATGTTCAAGATGGCGCCGCCGCCGCCCTGGCTCAGAAATTGCCGCACCGCCGCGCGATTGGTGAGGAAGACGCTCTTGAGATTTGCGTCGATGGTGGTCTGCCAGCCGGCGTCAGTGCATTCGTGCAACGGGCCGTCGCCGTGCTTGCGTCCGCTGCCGCCGGCAACGTGGTAGACGACATCGAGGCCCCCGAGATGATGGACGACTTCGTCGAAGAGCGCATCGACCTGAGCGGCAACGGTGACATCGCCAGCGCGAAATAGAAAATCGCCTGTCAACTCCTGCACCTGACCGCGATCGAGGCCGACGATGGCGAGGCGTGCGCCCTCGCGCAGAAAGCGCCGGGCCGCCGCGAGGCCAATGCCGCTGGTGCCGCCGACGATGAGGCAGCGTTTTGCGTGTAAACGATTTTCCATGACATTTGCCGCATTCGTCTAGCGCACGCCTGGCGCCGCGCGAGAGCTTAATGATATCACCCTTGTCGCCCATACAGCGGCGCAACGCGCCGCGCATATTGAGCATAGAAATACTCCAACTGCTCCTCCACGCTGCGGCTGCCGACAAACTGATGGCTCGGCAGAAACACGGGTTCGACGCCGCGATCCATCAAACGCTGTGCGACTTCGCAGCGGAGCATGTTCATGACCATGGCGCCGCCGAGCGTGCTGAACGGGCCGGTCTTGTTCTTGCAGCCTTCGATGCTGAGCAGCGAATCGCCGATCGGAGCCCCGTTGTCGAGCACAACGTCGGCGACATCCATCAGCTTCTTGCCCGATGGATGCGCGGGCTTGGCTTGCTCGCAGTGCGCCTTGCTGACGAGGGCGATCACGCCGAGGCCGCGCTTTTTTGCCCCGTCGGCCATCTCAATGATGACTTCGCGGATGCCGCTCGTCGAGACGACGATCATGACGTCTTTCGGCCCGAACGCGAAATTGCGCAGGATTGCCTCCGCATAGCCGAGCGTTTTTTCGAGATGCAAGCTCTGTCGCAGCCCATTGGGGCCGACGATGACGTTGTGGAACGTCAGGCCGAGTTCGACGATCGTGTGCCAACCGACGTAGCAGCCCTGGCGCGGCGTCATCTCCTCGCACATCATTCGACTGTGCCCGCAGCCGAAAAGGTGCACGAGCCCGTCCGCGGCAATGGCGTCGGTGCAAAGCGTGGATGCACGGTCGAGAGCGGCGCGTTGCGTATCAAGCAGGCCAGGCAGGCGCGACATGGCCTCCTGATAGTATCGTTCGGCAGCGGCAAGCGAGGTAGTTGACATTGGCGTGGGGGTCGTCAGAATAATGTAGGCATCACGCTCCGCGTGATGATTTCCTCGCGCGGAGCGTGAGGTCTACGATCAATGTACGGATCGCTCTGGAAGTGGAAACGCACATGGAAGAACTGATCGGCGAAGTCGTCGTGGTCGATTTGCGGAGCTCGTACCTCTGCATCGGCACGTTGAAAGGCGTAACGGTCGATTTCCTAGATATAAGGAACGCGGACCTGCACGATCTGCGCGACACTGAGACGACGCGTGAAAAATACGTCGCTGATTCCGCGGCGACGGGCGTCAAACGCAACCGCAAGAAGCTCTTGCTCGTGCGCGGCGACATCGTGGCGATTTCGCGTCTGAGCGATGTCGTTGAGCAGTAGCGAGTTCAAGGCTCCGATTTCGGCAACTCCGCGGAGGCGAGGAAATCCGCGAGCGACATTTCTCCGTTCGACGTGCGAATCTGTCCGCCCGTGAGATGGGCGATGGCCCCCGTCAGCGCGTTCCATGCTTGCCGCATTTTGGCGTCGGCGTTGCCCCAGGTGACGAGCGTGATGCCATCGGGTTCGCGGCGCAGCGTTACCATGCCGGCGGGGGTGCCGACACGCAGTTCGCGCCAGGTTTCTGGTGGCGTTTCGTCAGGGAAAGAAAGTTCGCCGTCGATCATGCGCATGTCGATAGGGAACTTTTGCGCGGCCATGAAGCCGGCGAACTGTGGCCACGTTGGAGCTTTTTCGCGCGCGAAGATGACCTTTTGATCCATGCCCATGGAGTGGAATCTCATCAAGCTAGATCCCAGGGGGTTGGGTACCTCGCCCCTGGGCTTGGGAGGTTACTTCTTTTTTGTCCACGCGTTCTTGAAGAAGCGCAGCCAGTTACCATGCATGATGCCTTCGATGTCGGCGTCGGAGTAGCCGCGCATCTTGAGATAGCCGGGGACGCGTTGCAGGTCGGCAATGGTGTCGAGATCGCCGGGGGATTGTTCGCGACCGTAGCCGCCGTCCAGGTCGGTGCCGATGGCAGCGTGCTTGGCGTTGCCGGCGATCTGACAAACGCGGTCGATGTGGTCGCAGATCACTTCCAGCGGCACGTGCGTCTTCGTTTGGCCGCGCACCCAGTTCGGGATCATCATCCACGTGTCGAGAGCGTGGCCGATGATGGCGCCGCGCTCGATCAGACGTTTGGTTTGTTCGTCGGTGAGCTGGCGCTGATTGGGAACCAGCGTGCGATTGTTGTGATGGCTGGCGAGCACTGGCCCGTGGTAGAGGTCCATCGCTTCATCGAAGCATTGATCCGAAAGGTGCGTCACGTCGAGGATCATGCCGACACGCTCCATCTCGCGCAAGAGGGCGGGGCCTTGCTCGAAGAAGCCGCCTTCCGTTGATGTTCCGTGGCCGTAGGGGCTGACGCCGTAGTGCGTCGGGCCGACGATGCGCAAGCCGTAGTTGAACCATTCTTCGACTTGCTCGGGCCGCAGAATCGCGTCGGCGCCCTCCATGCTGAGGATGAAGCCGATCGGCAGCGATTTCGATTCCTCGTCGGCTTTCCATTCTCGGATGTGGTTGTCGAGGGCGGGCCAATCCTTTATCCAGCGCATATGGCCTTGCTGGCACATGCCGTGGTAATAGCCCATCTGCCCGTAGGCATGTCCGAACGCGGCCTCCATGTGGGCGAAACGCTGGATCGCAGGCATCGCCCCGATGCGCAATATCCGCGGCAACAGCGTGGCGATGACGATGATGATCTTGCCGCGCCGTAGATCCGGCAAGGAAACGGTGTTGCAGCAGCGACCCTTGTCGGTCATGCCGGCGTCTTTCTCGACCTGACGGATTTCTTCGCAGGTGAGGCGCAGATCGCGATTCCAGTCGATGGCGTTCCAGGCGAGGTCGAGGTGTGCGTCGAAGATAATCATAGTGACTCCTTGGCCGCTTGCGGGTTAGCGCTCGCGTCGAAGCGCCAATACGCCTACGTTTCGACGCGAGCGCTAACCCGCAAGCGGCGATCATGGGGCAGGAGCTATTATCATCGCAATCACGATGACGATTGCAACAGAAATCATGAGCGGAATCGCAACGAGTTTGACAAGATCGAGCGGCTTGGTTCCCGTCATGCGGGCACACATCAGCGTCACGGCGGCCGCAGGCGACATCGTGCGACCGGCGGCCGATGCGATCGACACAACCGCGCCGACGTGCGTCGGATCGACTTCGAGCTTGAGCGCCGGTTCCGCGAAAAAGCCGAACAGGCTCTGCGTGGTCGCCATACCCGACCCGCACAATGTCCCGAAGGCGAGCGGCAAGATCCCGGCGGCTGGCATGAGGACGTTGGGCCAGAGGACGATGATTCCGCCGATTGTGTTGGCGATGCCGATCGCCTTGATCCCTTCGCCGAAGCAGTTGGCGACGACGATCAGCGATACGATGTGCCCGAAGCCGAAGCCCGCGCCTTCGCAGAAGGCGATCGCCACGCCCTTGATATTCGAGGGAGCGACCAGCGCTGCGGCTACCACGCCCAGTAGCATCGCGAAGCCGATGAGCCGGGTGTCGAAGCGCACGCTGGGTCGGCCGTCGGGCGTCACCGGTTCGAGCCACCATTGCGGGATCTCGATCCAACGAAAGGGATACGAACAAAGATACAAGAGCACCAGGGGCAACAATGGCACGGCCGCCTTGGCGAGGAAAATCGTCCACGCGATGACGCTGTCCGGTGCCACGAACGGATCACCTTGAGGTGCCGCCGTGGGCTCGTCAGCGAGCGAAGGCTGGCGTTTTTCGTAGCGATGGGCGATGAACCAGAAGGAGAGGGCGCCGGCGATCAGGCTGACCAGGTCGAGCGGCACGATGCGCTGGACGCAACGCTCGCTGTTGAATTTCGCGGGATCATGTCCTAACTGCGGGTTGTCTCGCGCCGCTTCCTGGCTTTTCTCGATCGTTGTCAATAACTCCGGCGCGCCGGGGTTGAGCAACTCGCCGCCGATCGAACAGCCGAGCAACAGCGCGGCGCCGCTCGTTGCCGGAGAGATGCGTGCGACGCGAAGCAACGGGATGATGACGGCGCCGATCGTGACCGCGGTGCTCGATTGGCTGACGATCGGCATGTTCACCAAGAAGCCGACGAGAACCGTCCCGGGAATCAACAGAAAGCGCACATAGGTGAGCGGCCGCACGAGCAGATGGACGAGGTTCTGATCGCAGCCGGTGTGCTTGAGAACGTGAGCAAAACCCATGCCGCAGCAAAGCGGAATGACGAAGCGCTCATTGGTGAAGGTGGTGAAGAACTCGCGCACGATGGCCGTGGGCGCGCCGGCGATGAGACCAAGGGCCAATGCCGCAGTTATAAGCACGAGCCGAACTTCGAACTCGCGCACGATCGCCCACACTGCCAGGACGATGACGGCGAGGCCGAGCAATTGTTGCCAGGCGGCGGTTTCGGCGGCGAAGAGCATCCGACCTCCCGTAGTGCAAGCGTCAGGCTTACACGAAAGCGCGGGCAAGACGCCTGCGCCACGGAGGGACATGATACACTGAAGGCTGGCGAATGGCGCGAGAGAAAAGCGGTTGCCGCCACAAAGGGACACATGTCATGGCTTTCACTGCGGAATACTGCGAACGGGAGCCTACTCGCGCCGAGATCGACACTGTTGCCGGGCCGCTCGTCGTAGAATTCGGAACACCCTGGTGCGGCCATTGTCTCGCCGTGCAACAAACGCTGGCGGAGTTGATGAAGCAGCATCCCGACGTGCGGCACATCAAAATCTACGACGGCAAAGGCCAGCCGCTCGGCCGGTCCTTCCGCGTGAAGCTATGGCCGACGCTCGTTTTCATATACGAGGGCAAAGTGGTGTTTCGAGCGGTGCGGCCGGACGAAAGCGAGATTGCGGAGGGGATGCACGCTATCACGAGAGAATGATCCCCTCCGCAACAAGGATGTCATGGTATTCGGTCATGGAAACGATACGCAGCCCTTCATATGGATTGAGATCGAGCAGATGGCGGTCATTGGTCGCCAGGTAATCGACTCCGGCATCCAGGGCAGCACGAAGTATCGGAGTGTCTTTGGTGTCTTTGGGCACGTCGTGACGAGAAGCGCCAGGCTCAATCACACTGGATCGGCGAACGATCCTGCGCCGGGACAGGGCCGCCAGGCGCGCGGAACAGCCAAGTTCCTGTGTCATTACACGTTCGAGTTCATCAAGCACATTCGTGCTGACGTAAACGCGCCAGGACGCTCGTTCTGTGGCCGCAATCATTTCCTCGGCGGCCTCGCCCAGCAGGGCTTCGGCCACGTAGACGTTGGTGTCGAAGAAGATTTTCATGGGCCATAGCGGACCTTCTCGACGGCGCCGTCGATGGTTGCTTGATCAATGCCTTTTTGGCGTGCCAATCGCCGGGCCTCTTTCGCCTCGTGCTGCCATTCCACTTCCACTTGCTGCGCCAGACAATCTTCCAGCAGCAAGCGGTCCTCTTCCGGCAGCCGTTGAATGCGGTCGAGGATTTCATGGACAGCTTCACTCATCGCAGCACCTCGAAAATTTCTCGTGGCATGGCCAAACCCTCTAGCCTCACGGCATCCGTTCCGCCGCCGGAATGTGGATCACCGTCAGCGCGCAGCAATCCCAGGCTGCGGTGCCACGTTTGACGTTCCAGGTGATGTAGAGCTTGTCGCCGGCGGGATCGATGGCCGTGCCGAACGTGCCGGTCGGAATCGCCTTGATCTTGTCGCTAAAGTACGGATGCAGGAAGGCGATGACCTTCCGCGTGTTCGTCTTTGTGTCAAACTGCACGACCGGACTGCCGTCGTTCTCGGCGTGGCCGTGCGCGGCGGGGACGTAATAGAGGTAGCGGCCCGTGGCATCGACATCGATCGAGGTGATGTATTCCTGAGTGCCTACCGCGGCCTGGCCGATCTCCTTGGCTTCTTCCGTCTTGGTGTTGAAGGAGTAGATCATCGTCCGACCGGTTTTGCTCCCCTTGGAGCACGTGTAGACCATGCCGTTCTTCGTTTCCTGGGTGGCGGCGCGGAGGCCGAGCTGGGCGCCGATCTTGACGGGGGCATCGCTCGGCTTGGCGGGGTCGTAGCGCATCATCGGGCCGAAGTTGCCGTCGCTGCCGGGGACGTAGTAGACTCGGCCGGTCGAGTTGGCGAGGATCATGTAGCGCGGCGGGCCGTCCGGGCAGGAGTAGAGGAGCTTCTTGTTGACGACATCGTAGGCGAAGAACTTGACGCCGTCCGGAACGTCGTTGCCCGGGGCGGTGCCGCCGTAGAAGATCATGCGTTCGGGATCGAGCACGCTGGTGGGAATGCAATGCTTGGGGACCGGACCGTGGGCGACGACCTCGGCCTTGCCTGTCTTCGGGTCGCATTTGAGGATCCAGTCGCCTTGATATTTGTTGGCGTCCGAGGTGACCTTGGTGCCGCCGCGATGGGTCGAGAAATAGAGGAAACCGTCCTTCCCCATGTCGAGCCGGCCATGAATCTTGCCGGGCAGGTACAGCAACATGTCGCGAATGACCGAAACGACGTCGGTAAGCAGGCGCAGCGCTTTCTTGGCCGGGTCGTATTCATAAACGAAGGCGTTGCCCTTGGGGGCGTTATGATCGCCGATGGAGGAGTAGTATTTGCCGTTGACGGCCAGGCCGTCGCCCCAGTTGGACCAGATGCTGGCCTTGTAGGTCTGGCCTGGATAGTAGAGGAAGTCTACCGTCGGCGCGCTCTTGGCGATGAGGACGCCCTTCTCGATGGTCGCAGGCGCTTTCAGAAACTCATCGGAGGTGACGGTATGGATGTCCTTGCCGTCGGGCAGCTTGGGCGGGAAGTCGAGTTCGACGACAACTTTTTTCTTCTTCTTTTCCTTCTTGTCCTGGGCCTTGTCCTGGCCGGACGCGGGGTCCGCATCGGGGATGAAGCAGTAGAGCACGAAGGCGGCGAAGACGGCGGCAAGTGATCTAGCGTACCAGGAAAAGCGCATCGTTGAAACTCCTTGTGGATTGGCTCACATCACTAAACACCGCAGCGTGCCGTAAGTACTCATGACGGGCGCGAAGGCAGAATTGGTTCCATCTCCAACGACGTTCGTGAACTCGGAGTAGAAGCCTTTTTTTTTGGTTGGCCTTTACACGGGCGACCTCGAGTAACGTCGCGGGTGCTTGTTTGGTATTCTACGAATTCCGAGGGCGAGAATCGGCAAAAGCGACAACGTGGCGCCGAATTCGCAGCGTTGACGGAGTTGAGCAGGATGCATAAACTCTCCGGGTTGTTCTATCCTCTTGGCTTTGGACACCAATGCAAAGGAAGGAAGAGCGATGACGCGAAATCAGAAGTTTGCGATCGGCATCTTCGCCCTGACCCTCGCCTGCTTTTGCCGCGTCTGTGCTTGTGATTTCATTTCATTGGATGACGACTTCTATATCACGAAAAACCCCTCCGTCCTGGGTGGCTTGACCTGGCCAAACGTTCGTTGGGCATTTACCGATTCCTGCTACGTCTCCGGCATGTGGTTTCCGCTGACGTGGCTGTCGTTGCAAGTAGATGCAACGCTATTCGGTCCATCGGGAGCATGGGGGTTTCATCTCACCAATCTCCTCTTGCACGGTGCTGTCGTCGTGTTGTTCTTCCTGTGCCTCAAGCGAATGACGGGGGCCCTTCACTGCAGCGCGATTGCGGCCATGCTGTTCGCCGTTCATCCCCTGCGCGTGGAGTCTGTGGCGTGGGTTACCGAACGAAAAGACGTTCTCAGCGCGCTGTTCCTCACGCTTACGCTTTTCGCCTACTACCATTATGCCGAGCGCCCCAGCCTGGGACGCTACGCGCTCGTGTTTGGGAGTTACCTGTTGGGGCTGAT
Organism: Planctomycetia bacterium; assembly: GCA_005799265.1. Lineage (GTDB taxonomy): Bacteria > Planctomycetota > Planctomycetia > Gemmatales > Gemmataceae > SIAQ01. The sequence goes on from SYHD01000194.1 coordinate 18,981, forward strand.
GTGCAAGCCATCGTTGGTCACGATGCCTTTCGCCTTGCTGCTGCTGGACTACTGGCCGCTTTATCGATTGCGACTTGGAGATAGAGTCCTAAAAGAATCGCGGGCTTTGACAGAGGTGAATTGGAAACACCTGGTGCTGGAGAAGCTGCCGCTGCTGACGTTGGGCCTGCTTTTCAGCGCCTTGACCATGCACTTTCACACCGTTGCGGGAACGATCAATTCCGAGGTTCCCTTGCTCGACCGTCTCCAGGTCGGTGTGTCCGGCGTTCTCTCGAATATCGAGAACACGCTATGGCCCGTCAAGCTCGGGGTGTTGTATCCCTTTCAGTTGCCCTCTCCGGCGCGGGCGGTGCTAGCCGCCCTGGTTGTGTTGAGCATTACTGCTGGCGTGTGTTATCTGGCCAGGAGTCAGCCGGCGCTGTTTGTCGGTTGGTTCTGGTTCCTTGGCACCTTGGTGCCGAATAGCGGCGTGGTTCAGGCCGGGCCGCAAGCATTTGCGGATCGATTTACGTATGTTCCTCATCTCGGTCTGTTTGCCGGCATCGTTTGGACCGTCAATGGCTTAGCGGTCTGGGAGAGAATCCCCGCGTGGGCGCAAAAGAGCGCCGTCCCCGTGATCATCGTGTTGGGGTACCTGTCCTGGGGCCAAACCTCTTATTGGCGCAACAGCGAAGTGCTGTTCAAGCAAACGTTGAGCGTCACCGAGAACAACTTCGGCATGCATTATTCGCTGGGCAACTACTATCTCGGGCGCGAGGATCTCGATAAGGCGTTTGAGCATTTCGAGGGTGCGTTGGCCGCCGCAGAAGCCTCTATTGGGCGGCCTGCCGAATATGGCCATGCCCACTACTACGTCGGACGTCTAGGAGTGCAGCAGGGGCGCCGCCAGCAGGGCCGGCATCATCTGCATTTTGCATTGTCCTTCTGGGATGAGTACCCTCCCCGAAATCCGAGCGTCAAGAAAGAACGCACGCTTCACCAGGCGCAAGCGCTCCAGGTACTAGGCGAAATCGAACTGGCTGAAGGACGGCCCCAAGCGGCGCTTCACTACTTTCGCATTGCAGGCGAGTTGTGCCCCGAAGACGCGCGGAGCCTGCAATTTACGGGAATCGCGCTGGCACTGCTGGCACGTTGGGAGCAAGCGGAAAACGCCCTGCGCAATTTCACAGATCTGGCCCCCAACGATGCCATCATGCGCGGCTACATGGCGTACGTAATCGCGCGGCAAGGGAAAATGGAGTTGGCTGCCCAGAATTACGCACGCCTGCGGGAGCAGTTTCCGGGCTGGATTGAGCAAAATAACAACCTGGCCATGACGCTGATCACAAACCCCCGGGTCTTCGACTTCAGAATGGCGGAGGAGTTGGCGACGCAAATCTGCGAGGCGACCGAATTCCGCGACGCGCGATGGCTGAACACCCTTGCTGCCACACAGGCCGCCGCCGGGAATTTTGCCAAGGCCAAAGAAACCGCTACAATCGCTCTGCGCTTGGCGTCGGATCCGGGACTAATCGAACAATTGCGCGCCCGAATCAATCGCTACGACCGCGGCGAAGCCTTGCCTCCTGGGTCATAATCGGCGGCATGCGAATGCGGTCTATTTTCCCGTCAACAATTGCCGCAACACGTATTGCAGGATGCCGCCGTGCTGATAGTAGAGCACCTCCTGCGGCGTGTCGATACGAACGATAGCCTGGAACATCTTCTTGGCGCCGTCGGCCTTGACGGCCGTGACGGTGATCGTCTTGGCGCCCTTGGCGAGAGCGTCGGCCAGGCCGGTAATGTCGAAAACTTCCTCGCCCGTGAGGCCGAGCGACTCCGCGTTTTCGCCCGCCTGGAACTGTAAGGGAAGAATGCCCATGCCGACTAAATTCGAGCGATGGATGCGCTCGTAGCTCTCAGCGATCGCGGCCTTGATGCCGAGCAGGTACGGGCCTTTTGCTGCCCAGTCGCGCGAACTGCCGCTGCCGTACTCCTTGCCGGCGATGACGACGAGCGGGGTTTTTTCTTGCTTGTACCGCATGGCGGCGTCGAAGATCGACATGACCTCGCCCAAGCCCGGAGACGGCTGTCCCTGGGCTTTCGGAAAGTAACGAGTGACGCCACCTTCCGTGCCTGGTGCGAGTTTATTCTTCAAACGGACGTTGGCAAAGGTACCGCGGACCATAACCTCGTCGTTGCCGCGGCGGGCGCCGTACTGATTGAAGTCGGCGGGCTGCACGCCGCGCTCGATCAGGTACTTGCCGGCGGGGCTGTCCTTCTTGTTCGAGCCCGCTGGCGAGATGTGATCGGTCGTGATGCTATCGCCGAGCAAGGCCAGAACGCGCGCACCGGTGATGTCGCTGATCGGGCCCGGCTGCTTGGGCATGTTGTCGAAGTAGGGTGGATTCTTGACATAGGTGCTATTCCCATCCCAGGCAAACAGATCGCCCGACGGCACTTGCAGTTTCTGCCAGTGGACGTCGCCGGTGAACACGTCGGCGTAGACGCGTTTGAATGCCTCCGCCGTCACGGCCTTCTTGACGGCATCACGCACCTCTTGCTGGGTCGGCCAGATATCTTTCAGCAATACCGGCTTGCCGTCACTGCTCGTGCCGAGCGGCTCCTTGTCGAACTCGATGTCGATGCGCCCGGCCAACGCATAGGCTACGACCAAC
>SYHD01000195.1 GCA_005799265.1 Planctomycetia bacterium
CGACGTGATTGCACATCAGCCCGCCGTGACGAGGGCGATGGCGGCCCTCAAGCAGGCGGGCATTCCGGTCGCGCTGTTCATCGATCCCGATCTACGCCAGATCGAGGTCGCCAAACGGCTCGGCGCCAAGGCCATCGAAATCCAGACTGCGCGTTACTCCGAGGCGAAGACCCACGCCGATCGGCAAACCGAGCTGAACGCCTTGCAGGAAGCGACCGAGTACGCCAAGCAGCAGGGCCTGAACGTACATATGGGGCACGGGCTTAACTACATCAACGTTCACGCGGTGGCACAGATCCCCGGCGTCGAGGAGCTAAACATCGGGCACAGCATCGTGGCGCGCGCGATCCTGGTCGGCCTGGAGCGCGCGGTTCGCGAGATGAAGGATGCGATTCGCGAGGCGCGCTCCGTTTAGCCGCGGTTCGCAGGACCGCGCGGTTATGCGAACCGCGCCTAAATGCTCAGGGGTAATAATACAACTGGCTGAAGGAAGCACGCGGCCGAAATGGGCCAAACCCGCTGCTGGTGGAATAACTGGCGCTATAGATGCCCGGCGCGGGAGCCGGAAACGGCGCGATCGGCATCGCCACGTAAGTGTACGTCCTGGGAAATTGGGGATAGAGATTGAGCGTCGAAGCGTAAGACGGCGCGATGACCGGGTAGATATTGTAGGCGTTCAACTGCGGATAATACAGCGGCGGCAGATAACTGGGTTGGACGATCACCGGCGTGTACGAACGCGTGAGCTGGACCGCCACCACTTGGGCGTGAACGGCCAAGGGGGCGCACGCTGCCACAGCCAAGGCCAGGAACGGCATGAATCGACGCATCGTCATGTTCTCCTTTGCAGAGGAGCACCAACTCCTTGCGCCATATTGTATGCAATGAATGTGCGAATTGCACGCAAGAAAATCGCCAATAGCGGGAGCTAATTGCCGCGTTCACCTGGCCGTTTTCGTGAGGAGAAGCCAAGCCTCGGCCTGCATCATGACGATGAACAGGTGTGTCAATAGCACGGGTCGTGAAAGTCCTTCTAGCGAATGGCTGGCAACCATCATGAATTGAAGACAGCTCGTAATGAAAGGAGCCTTGCCATGCGCATGAGTCAACCCTTCCTGGCCGCCCCTCTGCTCTGCCTGCTCGTCGCCGCGCTCTGCCTCTTCCTCCATCCTGACGCCGACGCTCAAAACGCCGACAAATGGAAGCTCGTCTGGCAGGATGAATTCGACGGCAAAGACATTGACCGCGACAAATGGGACTGCGAGCTCGGAAATGGCTTCTTCAACTACGAAGCCAATACCTGGGTCGCCGGCTGGGGCAACGGCGAACTCCAATACTACACGCGCGAGCCCGACAATGCCTTCGTCAAGGACGGCGCCCTCCACATTCGCGCCCTCAAGGAGTCGCTGCACGGCTTCGGCTACACCTCAGCCAAACTCAAAACCAAAAAGCGGGACGGCACTTCGCTTTTCGCCATGAAGTACGGCAAGGTCGAGTTCCGCGCCAAGCTCCCCACCGGCAAAGGCATCTGGCCCGCCGTGTGGATGTTGCCGCAAAACGAGAAATATGGCGGCTGGGCGGCCTCCGGCGAGATCGACATCCTCGAAGTGAAAGGCCACGAGCCGACGAAAATCCACGGCACGCTCCACTTCGGCTCGCGCTGGCCCGTCAACGCCCAGGCGACGAAGTCCTACACGCTCCCGAATGCCGGCACCATCGCCGACTACCACACCTACACGCTCGAGTGGGCGCCGAGCGAGTTCCGCTGGACCGTCGATGGCAAGACCTACTCGACGCAATCGTTTTGGTGGAGCAGCAGCAAGACCGAGAAGAAAAAAGGCGCGAAGCCGACGCAAGAGTCCGACCTCAATCCGTGGCCAGCCCCGTTCGACCAGCCGTTCTACCTCCTCATCAACCTGGCAGTCGGCGGCCAATTCCCCGGCAATCCCGACAAGACGACGCCCTTCCCCGCCGAGATGCTCGTCGATTACGTGCGCGTCTATGACAAGACCGGCGGCTACGGCAAGGTCCAGCCGCGCGGCGAAGGCAAGCTGCCGTTCTGATGTGGATCACCCGCCTTTGAGAATCGTCCGCAGGATGCCGAGAGCCGTATCGACTTGGGCGGAACTGATGCACAATGGCGGGCAAAAGCGGATAGCGCTCTCGCCGCAGCCGAGCAGCAACAGACCGCGGCGAAACGCGGATTGCACGATCGACTCGCGCAACTCCGGGTTCGGCGTCGAATCGCCCGGCGCTTTGCCAATGTCCATCGCGGTCATCAGGCCGAGGCCACGGATGTCGACGATGATCGGGAACTCACGCCGCAATTGAGCCAATCCTGTGCGTAGTTGTTCGCCGCGCGCGGCGGCGTTGGCGATGTACTCCGATTTCAACAGTTCGATCGTCGCCAGCGCCGCCCGGCAGCTAACCGGATTGCCGCCGAAGGTGCTGGCGTGGCTCCCGGGCGGCCAATCCATGACGTCGCCGCGAGCGATAATGGCACCCAACGGCATGCCGCTCGCGATGCCCTTCGCGATGCACAGGATGTCCGGCTCCACGTTCCAGTGCTCCATCGCGAACATCTTGCCG
>SYHD01000196.1 GCA_005799265.1 Planctomycetia bacterium
ATCAGACTGGCAAACTTGGCGACGAAAGAGCATACTGTTTTCATGGCATCCGCTTTCGGAATGACTGCTGGTAACAATCATTTTCGGAAGTTGGATGCCTGTTTTCACTATCCAAGGGTTGCGGGCGAAGCCCGCGTTAGGCTTGAGGATTTTTTTTCACCGTTCACCCCCCTTTTCCCTGAGTACAGGGGAGAGGGGTGAACGGTAACAGAGTTTTTTCCTTTCTTCGTCGGCGCATTTCGGATAGCATCAAACAACATCATCCGACAAAAAGGAGGGACCCGTCGTTGACCAACATCCGTTTGCCACTTCTTTTCGCAAGTCTCTTCCTCTGCTTTCCGCACTCGCTCGACGCGCAGGACCAGCCCCTCAAGTGGGGCGTCGATGACGAAGGCGGCGTCCCCTACTATTTCAGCGCCCCGCACGACGCGGGCGCACGCATCGGCTTTGAAGTCGACTTGATCGATGCCCTGTCGAAAGAACTCGGCCGCCCGATCGAGCGCGAGCACGCCGACTTCGCCAAGCTGCTCGACACGCTCAACCTGGGCAAGTTCGACTTCGCCTTGAATGGTCTGGAGATCACGCCGGAGAATCTTCGCAAAGTCCGCTTCTCGCGTCCGTATTACATCTACCAGCTCCAGCTCATCAGCCGCATCGACGAAACACGTTTCACCTCGCTCAAGGAGTGCCGGGACAAGGATCTGACGGTCGGCACGCTCGACGGTTCCGCCGCGATGGAAGTGCTCAAGGGCCAGCTCGAAGATCGCTACGTCGGGCATTACGACAAACAAGAGACCGCCTTCGACGACCTGCGCGACAAGGCGATCGACGCGGTCCTCTTCGACATGCCAATCGCCGTCTATTACGTGATGCCGGACCCAGAGATCGCCTATCGCAAGAAATCCTATGTGGGCCGATTCAAGTTTGTCGGTCAACCGATCGCGGAAGGCTACTATGGCATCGCACTCAAGCAGAACGACGAGAAACTGGCCCGCGAACTCGACACGGCGCTGGGGCGCGTCATCCAATCGGGTGAGCTGAAGCGCATCCTCACGAAATGGCACCTCTGGTCGCCGGACCAATATCGCCTCTACACGCCAATCAAGACGGCCGAAGCCGCGACGATTTCGCTGCCGATTTTCGTGATCCCGCTGTTGCTCGCCCAGGCGGCGGGCATGACCGTATTCATCACGCTCGCCAGCATGGCCTTCGCGGTCGCGCTTGGCCTGCCCATCACCGCCACCCGGTTATACGCTCCCTGGCCATTGCGCTGGCTGGCGATCGGTTACGTCGAGTTCTTTCGCGGCATCCCGGTGTTGCTGCTACTCATCTTTCTCTACTACGGGTTGCCGGGCGTCATCGGCATCAAGCTCAATGCTCTGGTCGCGGCCATCATCGGCTTCGGTCTGAACTACGCGGCTTACGAGGCAGAGATCTACCGCGGCGGCATTCAGTCGATCCCGGTGGGGCAATGGGAGGCGGGCGCATCGCTAGGCATGTCGCCGTTCTTGATTTTTCGCCGCATCATCTTCCCGCAATCCACCCGCGTGATTCTGCCGCCGATGACGAACGACTTCATCGCCCTTTTCAAGGACACCAGCGTCGTCAGCGTGATCTCCGTCGTCGAGCTCACCAAGGAGTATCAGATTCTGACGAACTCTTACGGCGGCTACGTCGAAATCGGTCTGACCACGGCCGCGCTGTATTTGATGATGTCGGTGCCGCTGGGGTATTTGTCGCGTTACCTCGAAAAGCGCTGGGGCGCCAAGTAGCCGCTTGCGGCGTAGCATGGGCGTTGCTGCGCCGCAAGCGGCATGGGAGAATCGTAAATGTCCTGGCCCATCGTGATACGCAATGTGACGAAGCGATTCGGCGCGCGCACCATCCTCGACGACATTTCACTGACGATCCCGCACGGCGAGACGGTCGCGCTCTTGGGTCCATCGGGGGGCGGGAAATCGACACTGATTCGCTGCCTCAACGGGCTCAACACGTTCGACGCCGGCGCGATCGAAATTGGCCCGCATCGCCTCGCGCCTGGTGTACGCAATCAACGCAGCGCGGTCGAGCAGGTGCGGCGATCATTTGGCATGATCTTCCAGGACTTCCAGCTCTTCCCACACCTGAGCGTGCTCGACAACATCATGGAGGCGCCCTTGCGCGTGCTGGGATTGCCCGCGCGCGAAGTCCGCGACCGCGCGACCCGCCTGCTCGAGCGTGTCGGGATGACGTCCCATGCGAGCGCGTTTCCGCAGCAACTCTCCGGTGGGCAGAAGCAGCGTGTCGCGATTGCGCGGGCTCTGGCGATGGAGCCGCGCGGACTGTTGTGCGACGAGATAACCAGCGCGCTCGATCCGGAGTTGAAGGGCGAGGTGCTTAACGTGCTGGAGGACCTGAAACGCGACGGGCTGACCATGATCCTCGTCACGCACGAGATCGGCTTCGCACGCCGCGCCGCCGACCGCGTCGTCATGCTGTGCGATGGCCGCATTCTGGAGGAAGGCCCGCCGGCCGAGGTACTGGAACGGCCGCGCACGGAACGCATGGGGCTCTTCTTGAAGCGCGTGATGGGGTGATGGCGTCTTTGTTTAGCGCACGCACGGCGCCGCGCAAACGCTAAACGGAGAGGGAGCGCTTGAGATTCCCCGCCCGACAACTTATCATGACATCATGGACTCCCTTACATCCAAACGCGATCACCTCGTCGCGCTGCTGCGCTCGCTTAAGCGCGTTGCCGTGGCTTTCAGCGGCGGCATCGACAGCACGGTCGTCGCCAAGGCCGCCCACGTCGCGCTGGGCGACAACGCCGTCGCCATTACGGCCGACAGTCCCAGCGTGCCACGCGCCGAGATTGACGAGGCGAAGGCGCTCGCCGCGCGCATCGGTATTCGCCATCGCACCGTGTCAACCAGCGAGTTCACCAATCCCGACTACGTCAAGAATGACGGCACACGTTGCTATTTTTGCAAGGATGAGCTTTATCACCGCATCGAGGAGTTGCTGCCGAGCCTGGAATGCGAGCTGATCGTCAGCGGCGCCAATCTCGACGATCGCGGCGACTATCGCCCCGGCCTGATCGCAGCGGCGGAACACAAGGTGAGACATCCCTTGCAAGAAGCTGGTTTCACGAAGGCGGACGTGCGCGCGTTGGCGTTGGCGTGGGACCTGCCGACCTGGGACAAACCCGCGTCGCCGTGCCTGTCGAGCCGGATCGCGCCGGGCGTCGAGGCAACCGCCGAACGGACCGCGCGCGTCGAGGCGGCTGAAGCTTATGTGAAATCGCTTGGCCTGCGCGAGTTCCGCGTCCGCCTGCACGAAGGCGAGTTGGCCCGCATCGAGGTGCCGCCCGACGCGATCGCGAAGCTAGCCGACCCTCAGATTTGCGCTGATTTGGTACGATATCTGAAGAGCCTCGGCTTCCGCTACGTGACGCTCGACATGGAGGGCTTCCGTAGCGGCAGCTTGAATGAGTTGATCCCGCTGGAGCTTCGCACGTCCATGCGACAGAATCTGGCAGAAAGGATTACTACCTCATGAATGCAACCACCGTTCGCGAACTACTGAAGCGTCAGCCGTTCGTTCCATTTGAATTGCATGCCTCGAGCGGCGATATCTATCGTGTCACGCATCCGGAGAACGTGCTTCTCGCCGGCGCAAATCTCATCATCTATTATCCGGAGACGGACCGAACAGCGTGGCTGTCCATGCTTCACCTGACCGGTGTCGAGGTTCCGTCAACACCCGCCAAATAATACGAGGGATCATCATGAAACCCCTGCCCGCGAACAAAGCCCTGGAGCAATTCTTCCTTGAAGCACGTTGCAAGCTGCTCGACGTGGCCGCCATTCTCGACCGCATCAACCGCGGCCAGGAAGCCGGCGAAGTCAAGGCCGACGATCCGCGCATCGACAAGATCCGCAAGGCCCTCGAAGTCCTGCACGACCAGTCCGGCGGTAGGGCCGAACGCATTCAGCAGATCTTCTCATTGGAATACGATTCAACCTGGGAGAAGCCGAAGCCTCGCTATTGAACGCCGGCGCTGAAGAAAACTCTGTCGATTGTAACGATTGCGCCAGACCGGTCGTCGCGCGGTTCACGAAATTGCTGGATTTGCCGAGATGAGTGATAACGCCGAGTCTATGATAGTTTCGGTGTTTGCTACCGCTCGTTTCCGAGAAAGTCATGTCCTTGGCGTTTCCTCGGTCCTTGGTTTTCCTGTTCGTTCCGTGTATGCTCGGCGGTTGCGCCGGCAGGCAGGTCGTTGTCGAATCGCGCTATTCGCCGACGCCGCCGCGCGGTATTGTGTTGGTTGTTGATGGTGCAGGGGGCTATCAGGCTTCGCCGCGTGCAATCACAGCCGCGGTGGAAACAGCCCGCCTGCCGCTTTACGTTCGATCGTTCGACTGGACCCTTGGCGACAACCTCGGCGTGGCCGATATGACAGATATCGCTCACGCCCGGGCGCAAGCCCACCGCCTCGCGGAGCAAGTCTCCTGGTATCGCGCCAATTACCCCACCACCCCCGTCTATGTAATAGCCCACAGTGCCGGCACCATGGTGGCACTCGAGTCCACCCAATGGCTCGCTCCCGATAGCATCGAGCGAATCGTCCTGCTGGCGCCGGCCGTCTCGGCGGACTACGATCTGCGGCGTGCCCTCAGCACCGCCCGGCAAGGCATCGATGTTTTCACCAGCCGGCGCGATCGCCTCTTTCTCGGTCTCGGCACAGGGGTCGTCGGTACGGCGGACGGCAAGCGCGGCGTTCCCGCAGCGGGTCGCCACGGATTCGATGTTCCCGCCAGCACCGTCAATGACGTCGCCCTGGCCAGCCGCCTGCGCCAGCATCCCTGGGATCCCAACGTCAACTGGACAGGCAACTTCGGTGAGCATTCCGGCAGTCTCCGCCCTGACTTTCTCAAGGCGTACGTTCTACCACTGCTCTCTGCACCTGTTCATGCCGCCTATCAATAGCTGGTTGGTCGCCCCATCTGGTCGACAAGAAACCATTGGAAACCACGAAAAAACCGGGTAAGATGCGCTGTGGGAAGTCCATGCCCACTCGCCTGGACGAAGCCGAAGCCGATCTATTGATGCGGACGCGGTGGCGGGAATTGTATGCACACACAGGCGGAACGAGAGGCAAACGAAATGAGCCCACGGGATTTCAAGACCCAGGTTTTCACATTGGTGGCATTTTCAGGCGCTCTGATTGCACTGAAGTCCCCAGGTACGGGCTTCGCTGGCGACAAGAAGAACAAGGCAGCTCCCACTAAAAAAGATGCCGTCCGTGTGTTGAGGGATTTTCGGCAAGCTCTTCACTCCAAGGATTTCGACAAGGCGCTGGCCTTCATCTATCTTCCGGAAAAATTCAAGAACGAAAGAGCAAAATTGAAGGAAGGATTCCAAGAACTGTCGAATCCCAAACTTCTCGACGCAGAGCTGGGGGAAAAAGGAATTGCTCGGCTCGAAGGAAAGGGCCAATGGGGAAAACTGGTGGATTGGCTCGATGAATTTGACGTTACACGTATTACGAAAGAACGAGAGATTTCTCCCGCCGATTGCTACGCGCTTTATCTGGAAAAGGGCAGCCGAAGAGGCGCTGCCTTTATCCAGCGCGAAGGTCGCCTGCTAATTGTCTATTTCAACAACATTGGACACATCGAGTAGTCTTGTGATACTCATCAAGGAAAACAAGCCATGAATTACATCGACCCCCACATTCACATGATCTCGCGCGTCACCGATGACTATCATCGCATGGCCCTCTCCGGCTGTGCCGCAATCTCCGAGCCTGCTTTCTGGGCCGGGTTCGATCGCGGCTCCGTCGATGGCTTTCGCGATTACTTCCATCATCTCACCGAGGTCGAGCCGAAACGCGCCGCCCTCTTCGGCATTCGCCATTACTCCTGGCTCTGCATCAACGCCAAGGAAGCCGAGAACGTCGAGCTCTCGCGCGGCGTCATTCAGATGATCCCGGAGTTCCTCAACAAGCCGAACGTGCTCGGCATCGGCGAGATCGGCCTCAATAAGAACACGAAGAACGAGGCGATCATCTTCCAGGAGCACGTCGATCTGGCGATGAAAACGAACGAGCTGATTCTGATCCACACGCCGCACCTGGAGGACAAGTACAAGGGGACGCGCATGATCATCGACATGCTCAAGAACGATAAACGCGTCAACCCGGAACGCGTGCTCATCGATCACGTCGAGGAACATACGGTCCGGCACGCGCTCGACAACGGCTTCTGGTGCGCGATGACGCTCTATCCGACGACGAAATGCACGCCGCAACGGGCGGCCGACATCATCGAAATGGTCGGCACCGAGCGCATCATGGCCAACTCCGCGGGCGACTGGGGCAAGTCCGACCCACTCGCCGTTCCGGAGTTGATCCTCGAACTGCGCCGCCGCGGACATCCGGAAAGCGTCATCCGCAAGCTCGTGTTTGAGAACCCGCTCTCGTTCTGGCGCATGAGCAATCGCTGGCAGGAGTGGCCGGTGGAGGAGGTTGCGGCGAAGAAAAAGAAGGATAAGGCGCGGGTATAACAAGGGAGACCATCATGAAAGCGATCCTGAAGAACGGCCTGATCCACCCCAAAGAAGCCGTACCATCAAACTGGGTCGAAGGCACCGAATTGGAAGTGGAGAAATCGTCCACGCCAAGCGCCAATGGCGCGCCCGACGACCTGGATAACTGGTACGCGGAGCTTGAAAGCTCATGCGCACAGATGGACGCGGAGGATTCTCGAATACTGAGGGCCGCGGTCTTCGAGGTCAAGCGACAAGAGAAAGAGCGGGCACGCAAGGAAGCGGGGCTGTGATGAGGTATCTGGTCGACACCAATCACCTGAGCGATGCGATCGACAAAGTGTCGGTGCTGCGCGATCGCATTCGCCAAATGCGCCGCCAAGGCCACAGGTTCGGCACGTGTTGGCCTGTATTGTTCGAGCTGGAAATGGGCATGGTGCAAACGAAAGATCCCGAAGCGTGTCGGCGCAATCTGCGCATTCTCATGAAAGAAGTACGCCTGCGCCCGCTTGATTGGGATTTGATGCCAGTATTTGGTCAGATCCATCTGCGTCTGAAACGAGAAGGACGTGCGCTATCGTTTGTAGACAAGTTGCTCGCGGCGTTGGCCCAGCACGAGAATGCGACCGTCCTGACCACGGATGCGGATTTTCAAGCCCTACCGGAAATTCGCACGGAGAATTGGCTTCCATGATCGCTTGAAGTGCGGCGACCATCCGGAGAGCGCCATCGACAAGCTCGTGTTCGACAACCCGCTGGCGTTCTGGCGCATGAGCAACCGCTGGCAGGAGTGGCCGGAAGAGGAGACTGAGCCGAAGAAGAAGAAAGAGAAAGCGCGGGTGTGACTGCCGAAACGTGGAACAGGTCTGGGGGCACCAGTCATGGAACTCAACGACCTTCTTCAGAGGAAGGCAATCGAGCCTAATGAGGTTCTTGTTTTGCGGCACCGGCCAACTGAGCCCAATCTACGTAAAATCCTGCCATGGCTGGCTTCAGAAAATCCTCTGGGTTTCAATTTCTATCAACAGACCCAAACGAGTCGAGTTGAAAGCCAGATGCAGAAGGCAAGCTTCGTCGCTTCCTTCATTGGGCATGAAGCCGGTAAGGCCATATTTATTGGGCTGTACCAAATTCGGGGATTCCGCCAAATCACCCGCGCCGCATTGGATAAGGTTCCTGCTCAACGAGAGTTACTCAAGTATGGCATGGACACAGGGGATAGAAAGGTGCAATTGTTGTTTGACCTGGCGCAGATCGAGCCGTATGCGGATTGGAAAGGCAAACTGATTGTCCGTTGGCCTCCGCCTGAGAGGTCTTGGAGCCGCTGGGCCGCAAACAACCATTTCGAGGTGGATGCGATACTCGAGGAGTCCATCCTTCACGCAAGGATGCCTGATTGGCGCGAGTTGGTCCTCTCTTGGGATGAGCTTCACGTAATTCCACGAAAATGGCGGGAGTTTCTGGAGGCCTCGCGCGGAATCTACTACATCCTGGATGTGACCGATGGCAAAGGCTACGTCGGCTCAGCCTACGGAATCGACAATATTCTGGGACGATGGCTCAATTATGCGAAAACGGGCCACGGAGGGAACAAACTTTTGCGGAAACGCAAAGCACGAAACCTTCGTTTCAGCATCCTTGAAAGGGTCTCACCAGATTTGGAGGTCGCGGAGATTATCAAACGCGAAAATACCTGGAAAATCCGCCTTCAGACACGCCAATTCGGCCTTAACGAGAATTGAGGAAGGGAAAAGTACGCCATGAGTGCAACTACGACCATTTCGAAAAGAAAGCAGGCCCCAAAAATGACCGTGATCCTGCGCTGCGTGCCCAAGGGCCTGGATTGGGGCTGGTATTCACGCGAAGATCCCCGCATGCACTTGCAGATTGTGGACACCAAGAGTCTCAATCGGTACAAGGTCTGGCTCGAAAGAGACGGCAAGCGCGTCTTTGAGCCGGTCGGAAAAATCCCTGGCAAGATCCTCAAGGCGCTCCAGGCCGAGGTGACCGAGTTGCGTCGGCATGTCGAGGGGCGCTGGACCAATCTGATGATCGAGAACAACTGGTTGCGGTTCAGCATGCGCGGGCGAGAGGTCACGTTGACCGCTTACGCGACGTTTCCGGGCGCCCGATTCACGCGCACCTTTGATATCGCCGATTATTTTCCAGCACGATATGATCCGGCCTCCCAGATCAAGGACAAGTCACCGATCAGGCCGGACGATCTCGTGCTGAACGACGAGATGGCCGCCATCGAGGTCTTTCCACACAAGGAAGAATCGCTGCGCCATCATATCTTCTTGCCGACAATCCTCTGGAAAGATTGACGTGCACTTCCTCGCCATCGAAACCTCCTGTGACGAAACCTCCGTCGCGATCTTCACCGACGAGCTGCAGATTCTCGCGAACGTCGTCGCCTCCCAGATCGATCTGCACGCGCGCTTCGGCGGCGTCGTTCCTGAAGTCGCTGCACGTGCCCATCTGCAACGCTTGCTGCCGACGATGGAGGAAGCACTGCGCCAGGCAAACCTCACGCTCGCCGACATCGGCGCCGTTGTCGTCATGAATTCGCCGGGGCTGGTCGGCGCTCTGCTCGTCGGCGTCAGCGCGGCCAAGATGCTCGCCTTGACGCTCGAGGTGCCGCTGCTCAACGCCAACCACATCGAAGCGCATATTTTCGCCGCGCGCATGGCGGCGGGACGCGACATCTTCCCGTGCGTCGGGCTGGTCGTCAGCGGCGGGCACACGAGTTTGTTTCATTGCAAGACGCCGCTCGATTTCGATTTGCTCGGCGGCACCATCGACGACGCGGCCGGCGAAGCGTTTGACAAGGTCGCCGCCATCCTTGGACTTGGCTTTCCCGGCGGCCCCGCGGTCGAACGCGAGGCGGCGTCCGGCGATCCGAAAGCGCACGCCCTGCCCCGTTCATTCTTGAAGGACGAACGGCTCGAATTCAGCTTTAGCGGCCTCAAGACGGCGGTGCTGTACGCCCTTTACGGCACGGGCATCACGCGCGGGCCCAAGCCCGAGCCCGGCCAGCGGAGAGCCGACCTGGCCGCCAGCTTTCAGCAAGCGGTCATCGATGTGCTGGTCGCAAAGTCGCGCCAGGCATTGCGCCGGACAAAGCTGACGCGCCTGGCAGTCGGCGGCGGCGTGAGCGCCAATCGCGCGCTGCGGGCCGCTCTCGAAGCGATGGCCGAGCGCGAGCAAGTCGAGCTTTTCATCCCGCCCTTGTCCTTGTGTACGGACAACGCCGCGATGGCCGCCGTCGCCGTCGAAAAATGGCGCCGGCAGATGTACGCGCCGCTCGATCTCGATGCCGTGCCGACCTATCAAGGCAAAAACTGACCCCGTCGGCATCTCGGAATGCAATCTTGACCCACATTCGGACAATTCTCGGCACGAGCAAGCCATGCCTGCGCGTTGTAACGACCGTGCGCCATGTGCGCTCTGTGCACTTTACTCCTGCGTTGCGCTCCCAGATCGCAGCGAATCCCCAGCCTCTCCGCCAATTTCGACTTGCAATACAGACGATGAAAACAGAAGCGAGCGTCCCGTAGCAAACCCATGCCGCATCCTTCTCGCGGGCGCCCAACGGAGATGGCAGATCATGAATCGAAAAACACTCTTCTGCGGTCTACTTGGCCTGGGCTTCCTGGGCGGATTCGTGGGTGAAGCGCGATCCCTGAATCCGGGCTCTTTCTGGAATCGGCAAAACCGCTACACCAGCACCATCACGGTTCGACCTTACAACGCCTTCACGCCGATTTGCTGGGGCAACCTCGTGTGCGACGGCTGCAATCCGAACCCGTGCAATCCCGCGGCCAGTCTACCGATGCATTGCGGAGTCTCTCCGTTTGCGTCATGCTATGGCGGTAGACCGTGCATGGGAGACGCGTGCGGTGCATCGGACATGGGGATGTTCTACAATCCTCAAATGTATGGGGTGATGCCGCATCAGATGCATGGGGTGATGCCGCACATGTTGCCGCCGGTCTACAATGGACCGGGACCGATTCCAGGACCAAATCCGAATCCTAACATCATGGGACCAATGCCTGGGGGAAATCCCTACGGACCTGGGCCGGGCCCCTTCATGGGACCGCAGCCGCAGCCGGGACCCTATGGCCCTGGACCGGGACCCTTCATGGGGCCGCAGCCCGGGCCCTACGGCCCTGGGCCGGGACCTTACATGGGACCGCCGCCGCAGCCGGGGCCCTACGGCCCTGGGCCAGGACCTTTCATGGGGCCACCGCCGCAGCCGGGAGCATACGGACCGGGACCTTACATGGGACCTCCGCAGCCGGGACCATACGGGCCAGGACCGGGACCGGGGCCAGGACCATACGGGCCGAGTTCGGGGCCATTCGGACCGGGAGCTGGACCACAGCCGGGACCGATCGGCTCGAGCTTACCATCCATGCTGGGAGAAGTAACGCCGGCGAGCTATCCGGGACGTATGCCCGTTTCCTATCCGGCCTATTACACACCGATGAATCACGGTTGGAACCAAGCGGTTCCTAACTATTGGTATGGCAATGGCCGATGACCGCGCGTACCCTTACCTCCCCTCTCCCCCTGTACTCAGGGGGAGAGGGGTCGGGGGTGAGGGGGAGAAACAGACTGCTGCGCGACGCCCCAACTCCTCACCCCCGGCCCCTCTCCCCTGAGTACAGGGGAGAGAGGTGAACGGTTACGACCGCGCAGAACGTGCGTGACACTCACTCAGTCCTTCCAACAGCCGCGACCGTCAGGGGGTGAAACATGCCCCCGCTTCCTGATCGTCGCGGTTCATGATTTCGTCTCCATTCAAACGAAACAGGCCCTTTCGCTCAGCGTTCGCTACGTTATCATCAACTCTTCACCGCGATTTATCCGGGAGACTTACAATGAATCGTCGCGACTATCTTCGTCAATGCGCGCTGGCAGCGGGCGCTGGCGTGCTCAAGCCGCACCTTGCGCAGGCGGGGCCGCTCCGCAGCGCGCAAGCCGAGGGACAAACCATGCGCATCGTTGACACGCACGTCCATCTGTGGGACCTCAGCCGCCTCAGCTTGCCCTGGCTGCAGAAGGACACGCCGCTGGCGCGCAGCTTCGTCATGAAGGATTATCAGACGGCCATCGAGGGCTTGAACGTCGTCAAGGGGGTTTACATGGAAGTCGATGTCGATCCCAAGCAGCTTGTCGCCGAGGCGGAGTACGTGCTCGACATCTGCCGACAAGCGAACACGCCGCTCGTCGCCGCGGTGATCGGCGGCCGGCCCGCGCAGGACGACTTCCGCAAGTACGTCGAACGCTTCCGCAACAATCGCTTCCTCAAGGGCGTCCGTCAAGTGCTGCACTCCGCGTCGGCCAAGGCGGGATTCTGCCTCACCGAAGCCTTCGTCCGCGGCGTGCAGCTCCTGGGCGAGAACGGCCTGCGCTTCGATCTGTGCATGCGTCCGGGAGAA
Organism: Planctomycetia bacterium; assembly: GCA_005799265.1. Taxonomy (GTDB): domain Bacteria; phylum Planctomycetota; class Planctomycetia; order Gemmatales; family Gemmataceae; genus SIAQ01. The sequence continues at coordinate 11,982 of SYHD01000196.1, forward strand.
ATCGGCGACGCCGTCAAGCTCGTCGAAGCCTGCAAGGGGACGCAGTTCATTCTCGACCACTGCGGCAACGGCCCGGTCTACGCCAAAGATCGCTCGCAATGGCAGCGCGACATGGAACGCTTGGCTCGGCTTAGCAACGTCGTCTGCAAGATCTCCGGCATCGTCGTGCAAGCGCGCGAACGCTGGAGCGCCGATGATTTGGCGCCGGTCATCAACCACACGTTGACGACGTTTGGCCCCGACCGCGTCATGTACGCCGGCGATTGGCCCGTCTGCACGCTGCGCGCGACCTATCGCCAATGGGTCGAGGCGCTGCGCGCGATCGTACGCAACCGCTCGGCGGAGGACAATCGCAAGCTGTTTCACGATAACGCGGTGCGGGTGTATGGGTTGACTTGAAGTGACCGTAAGACTGACGCGCAAGCGACGGTTAAGCCATCCGTCGATTACGCGTCCAGCCAACTGGACTATTCGCCCGAGCAAGAATTATCGCTCGATCTCCGCAAAGAAGTCGTCGCCCAAGCCGAGGTTCGGATCATCGAGGTCGGCGTGCAGCACGTCGCGGTATAGCCAACGCTTGATCTGCTCGGGTTGGACAGCGCCAACGGCTGCGAGCCGGTCGTGAATGAGCAGGCGGCGCGTCGATTCATTGAGGCGCGTGTCCGCAATCAGCGGTTGCCAGTTCGCCAACTCCGCCGCGGTTCGGGGCCGAGGCGCGGGGGCGAATTGGTTCAACTGGGGCGGTGCTACGACCCGCTCCACGCGCAGCTCGACCCTCCCTTTGCCGACATCGGGCATCGGGTTTTGTGGAATTTGATTCCCGTTCGGCCTCGGCTGCATTGCGAAGCGCAAGATTTGTGCCGCGCCCTGATGATACTCGCGCAACGTCGCCAGCCGCCGTTCCGCATCCAAGAGGCGCATCCCGGCGGTCAAATCGCGCGGCCGCGCCAACGCGGTCGTGTAGGCCGCGGGCGTGTAGATCCCCGGCAAGATATCGACGACCTGACCATCCGCGCCGCACACGTAGCTGGCGACGTTGCCGTGCAGGGTTCGCGTGGACACGTTGCCGTTGCCGAAATCGATGCGGACGATCGGCACCGGGCGAACCATTTCCCAGGCCGGCTCGAAATGTTGGTTGATGAACGTGGACACATCTTCGCGCGAGAACAACACGGCCCTCGCCAGACGGGCGTTCGTTCAGCAGAATTTTTCGTCGAGCCGACCGAGCATCTGAAAGAGAAACACCGGCTTATTCGATCCACGCGACGCCGTGCAGGCCGCCGCAAAATCGTCGTGCCAGCGCACCCGTCCAGGCCGAGCCGGCGGATTCGCGTCCGCTGGCCGAACCGGCACGGCGACACGAACATCCCCATGCGACGTACTCGCGCCGCCAAGAGTCAGGGCCGTCCCCGCCGCCAGAGAGGTTTGCAAAAATCGCCGCCGCTGCTGTGTTTCCGACATGGCACATCCTCGTGTTAAGTTGAGCACCAATCTTCATCGGAAAAGACGGCGGCGCGGCGGAAAAGTTTTACCCATCCGTCAATTTCTTGCAATTCGCTCGCACTGGCCCTATAGTTCTTATCTGGTGCGTTCCCTCGTTGTGCAAGCGTCTCGCTTGCACTCGGCCGCGGGGCAAGCGAGACGCTTGCATGACGAGAGGGAAGCTTGTGAAGGACTCCGTTCATGGGCAAGTTCACGATGCGGCGAATCAGCCACACGGCTGCGGACGCCGCCGATCAGTTGACGCAATTGTGCCGGCAGCTCAGCTTGCAAGCCGACGTGGTGTCGCCGCGCGGCCGCGAGCTGACGATGCAGGTGTTCGGCGCAGCGTTGACGCCCGGGCAAGTGGTAGAGCGCATCTGCACCGATGTCCGGGCACGCGGGCTGCCGGCGCTGCTGCACTATACCGAGCAGCTCGACAAGGTTCGCTTGACGCCCGACACGCTGCGCGTCAGCGCCGCTGAAATCGCAACGGCGCATCTGTCTGCGGCGCCGGAGTTTTTGGCGACCATCCGGCGAGTTCGCACCAACATCCTGTCCTTTCAGATGGGACTCGTGCATCGCGATGCGATTTTGAGCCTGCGCGATCAGCACGAACTGCGGCTGCGCTATCGCCCATTGCGGCGCGTCGGCGTCTGTGTGCCGGGCGGGGCGGCGGCGTATCCGTCCACCATCCTGATGACCGTCTGTCCGGCCCAGGCAGCGGGCGTCAAGGAAATCGCCATCGTCATGCCGCCGACGAAAAACGGCGCGAGCAATCCCGATCTCCTCGCGACGTGCAAGGAACTCGGCGTCACCGAGGTCTATCGCGTCGGCGGCGCTCAAGCGGTCGCGGCGCTGGCCTTTGGCGTCGAGGGATTGGAAGCAGTGGACATGATCGTCGGCCCAGGCAATATCTTCGTGACGCTGGCGAAGAAACACGTCTTCGGCCAGGTCGCGATCGATTGTCTGGCGGGGCCAAGCGAGGTCATCGTGATTGCCGATGATTCCGCATCGCCGGAGTATATCGCCGCCGACCTGATCGCCCAGGCGGAACACGATCCCGCAACCAGCATCCTCATCACCTGGCACCAGCCGCTCATCGAGCAGGTGGAGGCGGCGCTCGATCGACAGCTCGCGAAATTGCCGCGCGGCGATTTGGCGCGAGCGTGTCTGGAGCGCTTTGGCGCGCTGGTGCTAACGCGGGATCCGGCGCAGGCGATCGCGTGGTCGAACCGCATCGCGCCCGAGCATTTGCACCTGGCGACCAAGAACGCGGACAAGCTCGTCGATAAGATAGAACATGCAGGGGCGATCTTCGTCGGGCACTACGCTCCTGTCGCTCTCGGCGATTACGTCGCCGGCCCGTCGCACGTGCTGCCGACCGGGGGCACGGCGCGCTTCACGAGTGGCCTGTCCGCGAACGATTTCCTGCGGCGTTCGAGCGTATTGACGTTCACGCAAAAAGGCATGGAAGCACTCGCCGAGGATGTGCGCATGTTAGCGGAGAAGGAAGGGTTGACGGCCCACTCGGCGAGCGTGGATATTCGGTTAAAGTAACTGTTTAGCCCCGCGTCGCAGACGCGGGCGGGGCGCCTCCCGCGTCTGCGACGCGAGGCTAAACGGAAGACGGAATTCATGTCGCAATTCCTGCGTCCCAACATTCGCGCGATGGCTGGCTACACGCCCGGCGAGCAACCGCGCGATGGCGAATACATCAAGCTCTACACCAACGAAAAGCCCTACCCGCCGTCGCCGCGCGCCCTCGACGCGATGGCCGAGCTGCTACGCTCGGATCGCCTACGCAAATATCCCGATCCGCTCGGTACCGCCTTTCGCCACAGCGCGGGCAAGCTCCTCAACGTCGATCCCGACAGCATCCTGATCGGCAATGGCTCGGATGACATCCTGACGATCCTGACGCGCGCGTTCGTTCCGGAAGGCGGACTCGTCGTCTCACCGACGCCGAGCTATCTGCTCTATGCGACGCTCGCGGACATCCAGGGTGCTCGCTTCGAGGCGGTTCCATTCACGAACGATTGGCGGCTTCCCACGCCCTGGCCAAAGCCGGATGCTCATCTGACGCTGGTCGCCAATCCCAACTCGCCGACCGGCACGGTAGTGACGAATCAAGCACTTGAAGGTCTTGCCAAGGAGCTGCGCGGCCCGCTCATCGTTGACGAAGCCTACGTCGATTTCGCAGAGACGCACGCGGTCGGCTTGACGCGCTTGTCGAATGTGATCGTCACACGAACCTTGAGCAAGTCGTACAGCCTCGCCGGTCTGCGCTTTGGTTTTGCCATCGCTGCGCCGGCGCTGGTGCGCGAACTGGTCAAGGTCAAGGATTCTTACAATTGCGACGCGCTTAGCCTTGCCGGCGCCCAGGCCGCTCTGGAGGATCAGGCTTACTTCCAGCAGACGCACGCTAAAATCATCGCCACGCGCGCGCGCATGTCGGCGCTGTTGCCCAAGCTTGGCTTCGATGTCCTGCCCAGCCACGCGAACTTCATCTGGGCGACGCGCACGGATCGGCCGGTCAAGCCAATCTTCCAGGAACTGAAGAATCGGAAGATCCTCGTGCGCTACATGAACTACGCAGGCCACGGCGACGGCCTACGCATCTCGGTCGGCAGCGAGGCGGAAATCGATCGACTCCTTGACGAACTGCAAAAGCTGCTATGATGGAGGAGACCCTCGTAGGGCAAGCGGCCTCGCTTGCCTCGGAATTGATGTGACCATGAGGCAAGCGAGGCCGCTTGCTCTACGACAAGAAGCCAATTATGACCGCGGCACGCACCGCCCAGATCAAACGCGAAACCGGCGAGACCCGCATCACGCTCGGGCTAAACCTCGACGGCACCGGCCAGGCTCAACTCGCCACGGGCATTGGCTTCTTCGAGCACATGCTCAACCTGCTCGCACGCCACAGCCTCATTGACCTCACCGTCGAAGCCCACGGCGACCTGCACGTCGACGCCCATCACACCGTCGAGGACGTCGGCATCTGCTTCGGCAAGGCGCTCGTCATGGCCCTGGGCGACAAGGCCGGCATCCGCCGCTACGGTTCCGCCACGCTGCCGATGGATGAAACGCTTGTCACCACGGCGCTCGATCTGAGCGGCCGAGCTGTCTGCGTGTGGAATGTCGAACTCCCCGCCGAGATGCTCGGTTCGTTCAATACGTCGCTGGCCGAGGAGTTTTGGCGCGCGGTCGCCGGCAGCGGCTTGATGAATCTGCACGTGCTATGCCATCATGGCCGCAATAGCCATCACATCATCGAGGCGATCTTCAAGGCGACGGCGCGGGCGCTGCGTCAAGCCGTCGAGCACGACCCACGCGGCAGCGGCGTGCCGTCCACCAAGGGAGTCCTTTGAACTGCTTGCGGGACTGCGCCGTAGATCTCACGCTCCGCGTGAGGAATCGTCGCGCAAAGCGTGACGCCTACGATACGGCGAACACCGACCTCGCCCCGAGCGGATTGGATTCCGATATTTACTGTTGAACATTGCTGGTCTCGATCTCGTTGAGGAGTCTCGACATGAAGCGTTCCTTGGTGTTCGGCATCACTTTCTTCCTGTGCCTCGCGCTCGTTGGCTGTGGATCGGACTCGAAGGAAGGCCTGATAGCCGATACCGTCCGGCTCATTGATCTGGCGGCCACTGAAGTTGGCAACATCAAGACCAAGGTCAAAGAGGCCACCGATAAATCCAATGACACGCGGAAAAAGCTCGATCTCGCGGACGCCATGAGCGCCGCCAAGAAGCTGAAAGAAACCGGTGAAGTGGCAAACCAGATCAACAAGCGCATCGAAAAAGTCCGACAGAAACCGATCAGCGCCGAAGATAAGAAGGCCAATGCCGACAATGAGCGGGAACGCTTGAACACTGCCTTCGCGAACCTGCACACGAAGAGACAAGAATTGCGCGTTGAGCTGGCGAAAGCCGAGGGACTCGATGTCCCTAATGCCAAGGACGAAGTTCAGAAGCTGCGCGACAAAATTCGCGACGCGGAAAGTCCCTTCGAGTCGCTGCAACGTTGACGCCTTTTTGCAGGTCGCGATTGGCAAGCAGAGCCGACCGTGTTAGGATGTCCAGAAGAGGCCTCCAGCAAGGTCGGCTCTGTTTCTTGGAAGGCTCGCCGCCATGAAAATCCGCGCGTTCAGTATCGTCGTGATTCTGGTCAGCCTGACATTCGTCACCGCTCAGGAAGGCTCGCCTTACGAGAAGGCGCTCCAAAAGCTGGTTGGAAGCTTCGAGAGTATAAGCACGGCGCTCAAAACGATCGTCGACGAGGACAGTGCCGCCGCCGCCAAGCCCGATCTGAAAAAAGCGGCTACCCTTTTCTTCGAAGCCCGCGCCGCCGCCGCCAAGCTGTCGCCCCCCGAAAAGGACGAGAAACTCCGCATCGAGAAAACCTACAAGCCCAAGCTCGAAGAAGCCATGAAGAAAATGTTCCCCGAACTCATCCGCGTGAACGCCATCCCCGGCGGCAAGGACGCGCTCAAGGAAATCACCGGCGTTCTGAAGAAGGACGGCAAATAATGGAGTTCGTCGGCCAGAGGCCTGTGCGACGTGCAATCGGGAGGCGCATCCTCTCGCGCGGCTGTTTGGTCGGTGTCTTGCTGCTGCTCGGTTGCACGCGCGACGAGGATTATTACCAAGTGATGCGCGAGCAACAAGACGCGATGAAGGAAGTAACCGAGGTGCTCGAGACAGTCAAGGAGCAGAAGACGATGGCGGAAGCGAAATCGTCCCTGGAACGGCTGCGGCAGAAATTCGACGCCATCGCTCAAAAGGCCAACTCCCTTCCGAAGCCGCCGCCGCGAAAAGTCCTCGAACGCATGCAAGAAGAAAAACTGTTTACTGAGCGCAACCTCGAACGCTTGCGGCGCGAGGTGAAACGCGTCAGCGACTTGCCGGGAGGCGCTCAGCTCTGGAAGGAATTCGAATCCGGTTCGCCTGGTCTTTTTCCCGTGGGGCCGCCATGAAAACGCGCCTGCTATTGTTCGTCCTTTGCCTCCTTTGCCTGGTGGGCTGTACCGACACCCCGGATTCGATGGCGCGCCAGTACCGCAATGCCATCAACGAGTGTATGGACGCCTTGATGTTCGTGACGGATGAATCTTCCGCAAACCGCATGAAGATTCGTGTGTTCAAACCCATGTTTGATCGCTTCCAGGGTCTCGACAAGAAGATGACGATCTTCAAGAACAATCTCAAGAAACCCGCGTACGTCAAGGAAGTGTTCGAGTCGGACGGAATACACCTGTATCTGTCCGAACTGCAAATCAATCGGCAGCGCTTTGCCCTGGAACGAACGCGGTTACGGCTAATCTATCAACAACGGATCGAACGAGATCGCGAGCGGTTCGATAACCAAGGCGACGAGGAAAAACAATTCAATCCCGCCACCGCCAGCCCGGCCTTGCATGGAATCATTGAAGGCGACACGCTGGATCCTCTGTGGCGACAACTCAAGGAGCCAGCCCTCGCGACAGATTTTGATCAATTCCCATCGTGGGGGGGGGGTGAAAAAGACTACCCGAAGCTATTTGACCCATTCAAGAAAAAACGCGACGCAGGAGGAGCGTTCGCCCCGAAGGAAGTCAAGCTGGTCTATTGACGTGCTTTTGGCTGGTTCAGCGCATTCGCGAATGTGGCAAGAATGAAAGGAAAACCCCATGAGCCCTGAAATCGAACGACAGCAGCAAAAGGCGAAAGAATTCATGAGCCTCTTGCCCCTGACGACAGCCATCGCCGGCTTGCCTGACTCCGAGCATGGTAAGTACTATTCCGAAGGCCAGCTGGAGGCGCGCGCGACGACGATGCGCGCCGCCTACAAGATCGCCCGCCAGATCATCATGGACATCGCCAAGTGACGGCACGAATTTCATGTTTTCACCGCCAGAGCGTAGGCCGTCGCATAAGCCCGGCAGTGGGCCAACGTCACGAGGATATCCGTCACGCCCAACTGTTGCGCCTGTTCCTTGATCGCGCCGGTCAGAAGCACTTTTGTGCGTGGCCCCGTTTTTTTTTGTATCTCAATGCCCAACCACGACGTCCCCTTGGCCGCGCGAAGGCCGAGCGCCGCGAAGATCGCCGCCTTGGCCGCCCACTGCGCCGCGAAGCGTTCCGTCGCATTCTTGCGCCTCTGGCAACCGCGAATCTCGGCCGCCGTGAACACGTGCCCAAGGAATAATTCGCCGTGCTTTTCGATCATCTTGCCGATGCGCACGCACTCGACGATTTCGCTGCCGATGCCGATGATTTCCATGATCCTGCCCCTGGCGCATTGCTTCCCATCAAAATGATACGAGAATGATCCCAACGGATCGAACCCGCCGCGCCACGACCGAACTCGCGGAGACTCAAACGATGGCCACGAACTTCGCCACGCTGCTTGAACCCACGGACACCGACGTCTACCATCTGCACACCCACGGCCCCGGTCCGCAAGGCAGTCTGCCCTTGACGGCCGAGATGCTGCGCGAATCGCCTTCGGGCGACATCTTTGGCATGACGCAGGACGTCGGCATGGGCTGGAATCCCGCGGAGCTTAATGGGCAGGAGTTTCTCATCCTCAGCACCCAGGGCGGCATTCGCGCTCCCGACGGCTCGCCCATCGCGCTCGGCTATCACACCGGACACTGGGAAGTCGGTCTGCTGATGAAAGCGGCCGCCGAGGAAATACGACGGCTGCGCGGCGTGCCGTTCGCGGGCTTCGTCACCGATCCGTGCGATGGCCGAACGCAAGGCACCGTCGGCATGATGGACAGCCTGCCTTATCGCAATGACGCCGCCATGGTGCTGCGCCGACTCATCCGCTCGCTGCCGACGCGCAAGGGCGTCCTCGGCGTGGCAACTTGCGACAAGGGACTGCCCGCAATGATGATGGCGCTGGCGTCGATGCGCGATCTGCCGTGCGTACTCGTCCCCGGCGGCGTGACGCTGCCTCCCACCGAAGGCGAAGATGCGGGCAAGGTGCAGTCGATCGGCGCCCGCTTCGCGCATGGCGAACTCACGCTCGAGCAAGCGGCCGATCTCGGTTGCCGGGCGTGCGGCAGCCCCGGCGGCGGCTTCCAGTTCCTCGGCACGGCGGCGACCTCGCAAGTCGTCGCCGAAGCCCTCGGCCTGACGCTGCCTCACGCCGCGATTGCGCCGTCGGGACAACCGATCTGGCTCGACATGGCCCGGCGTTCCGCGCGGGCGCTCGTCGAATTGCACAAGAAAAGCCTCGCGACAGGAAAAATACTTACCGACGCCTCGCTGCGCAATGCCATGACCGTTCACGCGGCCTGCGGCGGCTCGACGAACTTGCTCTTGCACATCCCCGCGACCGCCTATTGCGCCGGGCTGCGCCGCCCCGTCGTCGAGGACTGGCACGCGATCAATCTCAAAACGCCGCGCCTTGTCGATGTCCTGCCCAACGGCCCCGTCGGGCATCCGACCGTGCGTTTGTTCTTGGCCGGCGGCGTGCCGGAAGTGATGCTTCACCTGCGCACTCTCGGCCTGCTCGACGAGTCCGCCTTGACCGTTGCCGGCGAAACGCTCGGCCGCATCCTTGATTGGTGGCAGGCATCCGAGCGGCGCAAGATCGTGCGCGATCTTTTAAACAAGCTCGATCGCGTCAATCCCGACGACGTCATCATGAACCCCGCCCGTGCCAAGGAACGCGGCTTGACGTCCACCGTCACCTTCCCGCGCGGCAATCTCGCGCCGGAAGGGTCCGTCATCAAGAGCACTGCGATCGATCCGAGCGTCGTCGATGCCGACGGAGTCTATCGCAAGATCGGCCCCGCCCGCGTCTTCCTCACCGAGCGCGCGGCAATCCAGGCGATCAAGAGCCACGAGGCTGACCGCCTGAAACCGGGGGACATCCTCGTCCTGATTTGCCGAGGTCCGATGGGCGCGGGCATGGAGGAGATTTATCAAATCACGTCGGCGCTCAAGCACCTGAGCTTCGGCAAACAGATCGCGGTCTTGACGGACGCGCGATTTTCGGGCGTCTCGACCGGCGCCTGTATCGGCCACGTCGGACCGGAGGCGCTCGCGGGAGGCCCAATCGGCAAGGTGCTGGACGGCGATCGCATCCAGATCATCATCGATCGCAACCGCCTTGAAGGCACAATCGACCTGCTTGTGGACGGCAGCGTCGCGAAAGGCACGCGCGTCCTGGCCGAGCGCTGCTTGCGTCCCGACCTCGCGCCGGACCCGAATCTGCCAGACGACACACGGTTGTGGGCCGCGTTGCAACACGCCGGTGGCGGCACCTGGGGCGGGTGCGTTTACGATGTGGACGCAATTGTGGCAGCGCTGAAGAAACGATAGACTCCGCGCAGCTGGATGGCCCCGTCCAATCCTGAGCGCCGCTGGCGCTCCAGTTATTGCAAAGTAAAACGATGAACAAAAGGCGTAAACACCATGCCAGGCAACCGCGCAGCACACCGGCCGGCGAACACCGCGCCGTGCTGCTCGATGACGTGCTGAGCGCGCTCGAACCCAAGCCCGGTATGATCGTCGTTGATTGCACGGTCGGCTGGGCGGGACACGCGGCCGAATTGTTGCAGCGCGCCGGCCCGACGGGAATGTTGATCGGCCTCGACATGGACGCGGAGAATCTGCCGAAGGCGCGCACGCGGCTCGAAGCGGTCGGCAACCCGTTTCACCTGCATCACTCGAATTTCGCGGGGCTTCAGCAGATTCTCGCCGCCCACGACATCGCTCAGGTTGACGCCCTCGTCGCGGACCTCGGCATGTCGAGCATGCAGGTCGATGAGCCCGCACGCGGATTTTCCTATCGCCGCGACGGCGCGCTCGACATGCGCATGGACCGTTCGCGTGGCCGTACCGCTGCCGAACTGCTGGCGACAATCTCGCTGGACGCCCTGAGTGATGCCTTACACCAATTCGGCGATGAGCCGCAAGCGATGCAAATCGCGATGGCGATCCTCAAGACACGCGAAAATACGCCGATCACGACAACCAGCGCACTGGCGCGCATCATCCAGGAAGCGACGCATCAGGACGATTGGCGTTTGCACCCCACCAAGGCGAAATGGAACCTGCACCCGGCCGCGCGAACCTTCCAGGCACTGCGCATCCTGGTCAATCGCGAACTGGCGAACCTCGAATACCTGTTGCGGCTGCTGCCAAGCGTGCTTGCGCCCAACGGCAGTGCGGCAGTCATCAGCTTTCACAGCGGTGAAGATCGGCTCGTGAAGGCGGCCTTCCGTGCCGGGCAAGAGACTGGAGTCTACGCGGCGATCTCAGCCGAGCCGATCCGCGCAACATGGTCCGAGAGGGACGCCAATCCGCGGGCCCGGTCGGCCAAACTGCGTTGGGCGCGGCGGTGCATCGCCTCGGAACGGCTTGGCACATATACCTCCCAATAATCGAAAGCTGGAGAATCGGCATGCGATCCGCAACGTGCAGAGAAGTTAAGTCGTGGATCCAACCGGGATACCGGGAGACGGAGAACCGAGGACCGAAAATGAGCGATAGACACAATGCTCGCGTTTTCATTCTCGGTTGTCAGTCCTCGGTTCTCCGTTACCCGGTTGCGGCTCGGCTGCGTTAGGCTGGTTGGCTAAACACCGGCTACCGGATCTCCCTCGTCTTCCGGCCGCGCGAGCGTCGAGGGCATCGTCGCCGCGAGCACTTCTTCGATCTGGTGCACAACGAATCTGAGGGAGACCGCCGCCATCTGAAAATTCGTATGGCTCGAAGCACGTTCGTAATTCGCGTGGAAAAATTCCGCCACTTTTCTGAGCTTCGACAGCTTGCCGCGTGCGCGCCGCAGATACTCCGCCACGTCTTTACGTTGATAACTCGGCTCGAGCGCGCGCAGATAGTCGTAGATCATGCGATGCACATCGAGCATTTCCTCGTCCTCTTGCACTTCCTCCGCGTGCTTCAGGAATTGGCGCACCATCCACGCATGGGCAGTGAGGAGGTTGATGCGTTCCATGGCGGCGTCGGGGGTCATGGTTGATTCCAGCCGCTTGCGGCTTAGCGTTCGCTAGGCGCCGCGCAAACGTTTTTTCGCAAGCGGCTATTGCAGGTCCTTGATATTTCCCTCGATCGCTGCGATCTGCTTCTGCAAATCGGCAATCGATTCACGCTGCTGCTGGACGATCTCCGGCGGCGCGTTCTTCACAAAGTTCGCGTTCTCGAGCTTCGCCTGGGCGCCTTGCAATTGCTTCTTCTTGTCGGCGAGCTGCTTGTCGAGCCGTTTCGTCTCGGCCGCCGGATCGATCAGGCCCTTGAGCGACACGTACACTTCGAACTCCGGCGTCACATGACTCGCTGGCTGCGGCGGCTTCGTCACGTCCGGCCCACTCTCGAGCTTGCCGATGCCCGCGAGCTGCTGGATGAACGGCGCCAACGTGCGGAAATCGCCGGCCACCGCGTCCTGGCAGCGTACGTAGGCGTCGAGCGGCGTCTTCGGGTCGATGTTGTAGCGATTGCGCACTTCGCGCACCGAGCGCACCAGCTCCTGCATGCGCGCGATGCTCGTCTCCATGCTTGCGTCGCGCCAGTCCGCGGGAAACTCCGGCCACGGCGCGATCATCACGCTCTCGGTCGCCGGATCCGGGTTCGGCAAGCCGCGCTCGAATGCGACATCGTTGAGGGCGTTCCAGATCGATTCGGCCACGAACGGCATGATCGGATGCACGAGGCGAACGATGGCATCCAGTACACCGACTAGCACTCTTTGTACCGTTGTGCGAGAAGGATGAAGGATGAAGGATGAAGGTCGATCGGAGGCTATTTCATCCTTCATCCTTCCGCCTTCATCCTTCCGAAGGCGCCCTTTCGCCATTTCGATGTACCAATCGCAGAACTCCGACCACACGAAGTCGTACAGCGTCCGAGACAGGTCGCTGAAGCGGTAGCTTTCGAGCTGTTCGGTCGCGTCTTTCGTCGCCGACGCAAGCCGGCTCAAGATCCAGCGGTCCTCCAGCGCCAGCTCCTCGCGCTTGAGCGCGTGCGGCGTGTAGCCGTCGAGGTTCATCAGGATGAAACGCGTCGCGTTCCAGATCTTGTTCGCGAAGTTGCGGCCCATCTCGAACCGCTCCGACGCTTGCTTGGCCGTCTTGAGGTCGGGATCATCGCTCGGCCATGGTCCGCCGGGACGAAACGCCTGCTTGCAGTTCGGGCACGCGAGCTTTTTGGTGCGCATATACATGTGCTCTTGCTTCACCGGCACGAGCGCGTCGCAATGCGGGCACACGTTCGCCACCGGCAAGCGCGCGTCCTGTGTTTCCGACGACATTTGCACCATGAGAAAACGCAGCGCGTCGGCGCCGTAGCGATCGACGATGTCGAGCGGATCGACGCCATTGCCCTTCGACTTCGACATAGTTTCGCCGAAGCCGTCCATCAGCTTGACGGTGATGTACACCTGCTGGAACGGCACTTTCCCGGTGTTGAACAGGCCCGCGATCACCATGCGCGCCACCCAGAGCGTGATAATATCGCGGCTCGTCACCAGCACGTTGGTCGGGTAGTAATATTGCAGCTCCTCCGTATTCTCCGGCCAGCCGAGCGTCGAGTGCGGCCAGAGCATGGAGCTGAACCAGGTATCGAGGACGTCGGGGTCGCGTTTCCAGCCCTTGGCCTCTAGCTGTTTCTCCACCTCCTCGTGCCCGGGAGCAATGCAGATGAGATATCGCACTTTTTCCTGCTGCGGGAACCCCGGTTCCTCGCACCACGTTTGGTCCAGGAAGTCGCCGTCTGGGCCGAACGCGGTGTAATCTTCGTGGAGGATGTTGCCCGTATAGGTGCCGATACCACGATAATCGACCTTCGACCACACCGGGATCTGATGTCCCCACCACAGTTGCCGGCTGATGCACCAGTCGCGCTTCTCGGCGAGCCAGTCAAGATACGAGTTCTGGTAACGCTCCGGGAAGAACTGCACCTGCCCGTTCTCGACGGCTTCCATCGCCATGCGCGCCAGACCGGTCTTTCTCCCCTCTCCCTCTGGGAGTGGGGCCGGGGGTGAGGGCCGAGCCGACAGAGGTTCCGGCGATTCAGCCCTCACCCCTAACCCCTCTCCCAGAGGGAGAGGGGGACCATGCGGCAAATCGCCCATCTTCACGAACCATTGATCCGACAGATACGGCTCGATCGGCGTCTTCGAGCGATCGCTATACTTGAGCGGAATCACGCGATCCTCTTTGCCCTCGAACAGGCCGAGCGCCTCCATGTCGGCCACGATGGCTTCGCGGGCCTTGTAGCGGTCTAGCCCCTGGTACTTGCCGCCGTTTTCGTTGATGGTGGCGTCGGGGTTGAGGATGTTGATGACGCCGATGTGCGGATTGCGCTGCCAGCAGGCGTAATCGTTAGGATCGTGCGCGGGCGTCACCTTCACGCAGCCGGTGCCGAGCGTCGGGTCGGCCAAGAGCGCGTCGGCGATGATCGGAATGTCGCGATTCACGAGCGGGATCGTCACGCTCTTGCCGATGAGGTGCCTGTAGCGCTCGTCGGAGGGATGCACGCACACGGCCGTATCGCCGAGCATG
>SYHD01000003.1 GCA_005799265.1 Planctomycetia bacterium
AGGACGCATCCTTCGCTTGCGCGTCCGGCTAACACAATCAGCGATTGACGACAAACTCTTTCGTATTCATCAGCGCCCACATCAAATCGCGCAAGCCCGCGTTCGTGGTCGGCGCATCCTTCAGGTAACGCAACGCAACGCCGGTCTCGCGCTCGTCCGGCAGCCGGCTCAGGACGCGCAGATACGCCTGACGCGCCAATTCGTCCGGCGTCACCTTCGCTTTGGCTGCGAATTTCAGCCAGCCATCGGCGCGGTCGAGCATCTTGGCGAGATCTTGATCGTTGCGCAGATACACCATTTGCAATAGGCTCGGCTCATTCGAGCGTTCGCAATCGCATTGAACGGTGCGCGGCGGTTTGCCGAACAGGTTCAAGGCGTAGCTGGCGTCCCCCTTCTTGGCGGACAGCCCGCAATTGTGGCCGATGGCGCGCGTGCGTGTCGGATCCTTGTGTAACGCCGTCAGAGCGCCGTCCGAAGCGGTCGCGTGTAGAAGCGCATCGTGCAGCACTTCGGCGGGCAGGCGGCGAACGATCTGGTGGCTATGATTGCGTTCGTCGTGCTTGTTGATGTCGTTCGGACGCCAGCTGCGTTGATAGGCGTGGCTCGTGGCGATCTCGCGGTGCAACCACTTCATGTCGTAGCCGGACTTGATGAAGCCGCGCGCCAGGTAGTCGAGCAAGGCGGGATTGTTCGGCGGATTGGCCAGGTTGAGATCGTCGGGGGGATCGATCAGACCGACGTGGAAGTATCCGGCCCAGACGCGATTGACGAAGGCCCGCGCGAAGTATGGGTTATCGGGATGCCGCATCCAGTCCATCAGCGGCTGGCGCGGGTCCTTGTAGGAGCTGGCAATGACTTCCTCGCCGCCCAGCAGCCTGGGCGTGATGACGCGGCCGCCGAGTTTGCCCGCAGTCTTGACGGGACGAGGCTTCGCGGTCGGCGGCGGGATGACCAGCTCTTTGAACGGCAGCAGCGTGCCAGCTTCCGCGAGCTTGATGAACTGCCGCGCGTAGCCGCCGGCATCTTCGTCGCCCACCAGGCCGGCCTTGGACTTCATCGTTTTGACGCTGTCCTTGCTGCCGACGCGATAGCCGATGCCGTTGAAGAAGGCGGCGAACTGCTCGAAGTCTTGCTTGGTCCATTGATCGTACGGATGCTTGTGGCACTCCGCGCATTGCAGACTCACGCCGAGGAACGAATGGGCGAATGCGAGCGCCTTGCCTTCGGGCCGGCCGAGCGTCTTGCGCATCCAGAAGAAGGGCATGTCGGGCCGTTTCGTGAAGTCGGCCGGATTGTTGGTGCGGAAATAGGAGCTCATCTCGGCGCAGTATTGGTCGAACGTCTGCTCGGGCGGACGACTGCGTGCGAGCACGATGCCTTCGACGAGCTTGTCGTACGGCATGTTGTCGGCGATGCGGGCGTTGAGCCATTTGTACCAGAGCTTGGATTTCTCGCCATTGAGCCCGCGTTCGCCGCCGAGCGTGCCGGTCGCCTCGGCGTTGCCAGTCCAGTCGGAGAAACGCACCGCCCACCAGGCGGCGTAGGTCGGGCGTGTCAGAAGTTCGTCGATCTTCTTCGTGCGCTTGCCGACCGACTTGTCCGCCATGAATGCTTCGACCTCGTCGGGGCGCGGCGGCGTGCCGGTCATGTCGAGGCTGACGCGGCGCAGGAATTCGACATCCGAGCACAAGTCCGACGGCACGATGCCGAGCTTGCGAAGTCGGGTATTAACGAGTTCGTCGATCTTGGTCGGCGTCGGCACATCGGGAAAGTTCTTGCCGAACTTTTCGCTGACGGGAAGTATCACTTGCACGGGGACAACGCCGTTGTCGTAGAAGCCGACGATGTCGGTGCCGCCTTTGCCAACGGCAGTGATGAGGCCGGATTCATCGACGATCGCGATCGATTCGTCATTGGAGCGAAATCGACACAAGGGCGTAACATCTTCGCTGCCGCCGTCAGTCCAATGAGCGACGACCTTGAGTTGACGTTTTGCGCCGATCTTATCGAAGAGGTGTTCGCGTGGCTCGACATCCAGTGACGCAAACTCCGCGTCTGCCGTTTTCACGCTCGGGGCGCCGGCCTTGATCCAGCGCGACAGCAAATGATGCTCCCAGCCGCCGACGTCCATGCGCTTGCCGCCTTTGTGCGCGACGGTGCGGGTCGGCTTCAAAAGAGCGAGGCTCTTGCTCGCGTCCTTCACATCGACGCGCGGCGATTTGCCGGCGGAGAGGGCGTCATGGTCGGCTTTGAAGTCGTAGCCGAACAGCGACAATCGAAAACCGCCTTGTCCTTGGAAAGAGCCGTGGCAGGCGCGGCCGTTGCAGCCGAGCCGACCCAGGAGCGGGATGACGTGCCGTTGAAAGCTCGGCGTCTCTTTGCCGTCCACCTCGGCGAATCGCTGATTGACCGGCACCAGGTCGTCGGCGGCGAGACTCGCGTTCCAAACGCCCAGTGCGATGATTGTCAAAATCAAGATGCGTCGCATCGGCAGGCCTTTCATCGTTGCGGATCTCCCTCAAATCGACCGCGCGAGCAATCATCATACCGCGCATTCAAGAGGCGACACAAGAAACAACTCGCGCCGATAGCGTCAACATTTTCAATCGGCACGCGCCTCGACGCGCGTCAACGTACCCTCGTAGGTTATAAGTCGGCCCAGCAGCGGCAAACGCACCTCGACCGATACCTGGACGCCGTTCCCCTGCGGCTTTTCCGATGCCGTCACCTGCGGCGCCAGGAAACTCGGCAGCCACAGTCGACACGGCCCCAGACGCAAGGCGACGGCTTTCGTCAGATAGAATAGCGTCCCATCCGCGACGTCGAGCTGGAAGCGCAGCTCGTTTGGACCCATGTGCTCCGTCAACAGGCCGTCGGCTTGCGTCCACTGCATGCTGACGAGAAGTTGCGGGCCGAACGCGCGTTTCCATTCTTCACGGGATCCGGTCGGCGTAACGGTCAGCTTGAGATCGACCGCATCGCACTCGGCCGGCAAACGCGCCAGCCACGCCAGCAACCGGGCGGCAATATTCGAGCCGCGCGTGACACGAAAGGTGCCGGCGGCCTCGACGACCGCGCCCTGCGTGTGTAGCCGGCGCACCGGTTCCGCAAGCTCGTGCCAGCGTGGGCCGAGGATCTGAGCGTACAGGCCGGGCATCGTTTGTTGAATCGGTTCCACATGAGACTCCGTGACGCAGCGGTTCTGCATGATTTTGATTGACCCACGCCCGGTCTGTCATCATGCTATTCTTCACACGCATTCCAAGCACTCGCAAAGGATAAGTCGCATGCGCAATTTCCTCATGGCCGCTCTGTTCATCCTCCCGACTTTCGCGCACGCCCAACCGGTCGATCTGCTCACCAAGCGCTTCATGCACACCGAAAAGATGATCGTCATGCGCGACGGCGTCAAGCTCTACACGACCGTCTACGTTCCCAGGAACGTGAAAGGTCCGCTCCCATTCATTTTGCTGCGCACACCCTACGGAATCGATGCGCGCGGCCCGTCCTCGATGGCAAGCTATCTGAAGGATCTCGGCGACGAAGGCTACATCTTCGTCTTCCAAGACATCCGCGGTCGATTCAAGTCCGAAGGCAAGTTCGTGATGTCGCGGCCGCCGCGTGATCCGAAGGACGCCAAGGCCATCGACGAAGGAACTGACACCTACGACACCATCGATTGGATGCTCAAGAACATCCCTGACAATAATGGCCGCGTCGGCATGCTCGGCATCAGCTATCCCGGCTGGCTTACGGTGATGGGCGCGATCGACCCGCATCCCGCGCTCAAAGCAATCTCGCCGCAAGCGTCGCCGGCAGACATGTTTCTCGGCGACGATTTCCACCACAACGGCGCGTTTCGGCTCAGCTACGGTTTCGAGTATGTCGCCATGATGGAGACGAACAACGTCAACACGTTGTTCAAGTTCGATCGTCACGACACCTTCGAGTGGTATCTCAAGCTCGGCGCGTTGTCCAATGTCAATGCGAAGATCTTCAAGGGAAAAATGCCGACATGGAACGATTTCGTCAAGCATCCGAATTATGACGAGTTCTGGCGGAAGCAAGCGTTCGATCCGTATCTGACGCGCGTCACGGTGCCGACGCTGAACGTCGGCGGCTGGTTCGATCAAGAAGATTATCGCGGGCCGATGCACATCTACAAACTGCTCGAAAAGCACGACAAGAAAAATCAGAACTTCCTCGTCATGGGCCCCTGGAACCACGGCGGCTGGGGGGCGGGGCCGGGGAACAAGCTGGGCCGCATCAACTTCGAGGGCGACACCGGTCAATACTTCCGCGCCAAGGTGCAGGCCGGGTTCTTCAATCACTATCTCAAGGACAAGGGCAAGCTCGATCAGCCCGAGGCGCTGATGTTTCAGACGGGGACGAACAAGTGGGTCTCTCATGCAACCTGGCCGCCCAAGGATGCCGTCGCACAGAAGTTCTATCTCTGGCCCGAGGGAAGGCTGTCGCTGGTTCCGCCTATCCCCTATCTCAATCCCGAAGAGTACGCGAAGGCGCACGATCGCTACACCTCCGATCCTGCCAACCCGGTGCCGTATCGTCCGCGTCCGGTGACCCCGACCTATCCGGGCCGCGAGTGGCGCGAATGGATGGTTGAAGATCAGCGTTTCGCCCACCAACGCCCCGACGTTCTCTCTTACGAGACCGAGCCCCTCACCGAGGATGTAACCCTCGCCGGCTCGATCGTTGCCAAGCTGTTCGCATCGACGAGCGGCACCGACAGCGACTTCATCGTGCGGCTCGTCGACGTCTATCCGCAGACGTATCCGCAAGATCCAACCATGGCCGGCTTTCAACTGCTCATCATCGGTGAACCGGTGCGCGCTCGGTTCCGCAAGAGTTTCGAAAAGCCTGAGCCCGTCGCGGCGGGCGAGGTGAACGAATACACAATCGATCTACACTGGAATCACCATTGCTTCCGCAAGGGACACAAGATCTTGGTGCAGGTGCAGAGCACGTGGTTCCCGCTGATCGACCGCAATCCGCAGAAATATGTGCCGAATATCTTCGAGGCGAAGGACGAGGATTTTCAGAGCGTCGAGCAGCGCGTGTATCGCTCGTGGCGTCATCCGTCGCATTTGAGTATGGAGGTGATGAAAAGCGTGCGCTCCACAAAGGGCACGAAGGAACACGAAGGGGGGAACCTGAGCAAGGCTGCCAAGTTCGTAAAGCACATCATCGGCCATCGCGGCTCGTGCGCCGATCGCCCAGAGAACACGCTCGCATCGTATCGCCGCGCCATTGACGCCGGCGCGACGATCATGGAGATGGACGTGCGCTCCACCAAGGATGGCGTCCTCATCAGCTTGCACGACGCCGATGTCAAACGGACCACCAACGGCAAAGGCCTGGCGCGCGAGATGACCTTCAAGGAACTCCGCAAGCTCGATGCCGGCTCCTGGTTCGATCCCAAGTTCAAGGATGAACGTATTCCCGCCATGCGCGAGATCCTCGCACTCGCCAAGGGCAAGATCGACGTCATACTCGATCTGCAAACCAGCGGCGAGAACTACACCGAGGAGTACGTCGCCCGCATCGTCGCCGAGGTTAACAAATTCGGTGAGCCCAAACGCATTGTGCTTGGCATTCGCAGCGTCGAACAGGCCAAGCTATTTCGCAAGCTGCTGCCCGAAGCGATGCAAATCGGCTTGATCCCGACGCCTGACTCGATCGACGCCTTCGCGGCCGCCAAGGTGGACATGATCCGCTTGTGGCCCAAGTGGCTCAATGATAAGACGCTGATCCCGCGCATTCGCGCTCACAAGCTGCTCTTGCACCTCAACGGCACGCTCGGCGCCGAGGATGAGACGCGCGAACTGCTGCGCCATGAGCCCGATTCGCTCGCCAGCGACGATCCCGCCCGGCTGATCGAGAGCCTGCGGCGCATCGCGGGGAAGAAGTAGCCGATGCGTCGTCGTTCGCAGGTCACTCGGCTGGCGAAACATCCCAGGGATGGCTATGATACTTCTATCACCATCGAGGTCTGGCGTTGCCGGCATTTTCGCCATCAATTTCGTCGTTGACTCGATCTGAATCCAGGGGATCTTGAAAATGGCTGAAGAGCAGAAAGAACCGATCGCCGCACCCAAGAAAAAAATTATTCGTTGCGACAAGATTTGCACATACGTCGGCAGCGGCAAAGAGCCGCAACGGTGCAAAAGCAAATGCTCGCGCGAACCGGGACACATTCTCAATTGCAAGTGCCGAACTCACGAGATGCAGTAGCGGGTAGCGGCGCAATTTGCCGTGATCTGGTGCTTCGGTCACTCCGTGACCGGCAACCCTTCCGGTCATGGAATGACCGGACCACAAACGGTCGATAGCGATCCGGTGAGAACCAATTAAGGCGAGGGGACATTCCGCAAGCCCCCGCGCGATCCAAGGGCTTCCATCCCACATGGCCCCTATTTTCTCTTGGCCAGGACAACGGCGACCCTGGCTTTCCGCTTGGCTTGCTCGCTCTGCTTGCGTTGTTTCTTGCGGACATGGACCTTGCGCAGTTTCATAGTTCACCAATATGTCTTGAACGCTTCCTATGGAAAGACGCCAGCGCACACCTTGAAGAATTCACCAGGGTAACATTCTGGCACACCCAAACGCTGCTCCTTTCTTATCCTTCCGTGGCGTAGCCGGCAATGTTCAAACCGGGAAGCATCCGGGTCGCGGGCTCGCGGACGTATTCGGGCGCTATGTTGCCGTGCTTCCCAACTTCTCGCGGAGGCCCCTTGGGATGATCGAACTCGTCAATATCACGCAACACTACGGCGTTCGACCCGTTCTTCGAGGCATCAATCTGCGCGTCAAGCCGGGCGAGCTCGTCGTAATCGTCGGGCCCAACGGCATGGGAAAAACCACGTTGCTCGGCGTCATGGCCGGCGTGTTGCAGCCGCAGCACGGCGTCGTCACCATCGACGGGCATCAGCGGCGCCAATCGGTGGCGGCGGAGCTGGCCATTCGCAAAAAGGCGGTCTACCTACCCGATCAAGCCTGGCTGCCGACGCAACGCACCGCCCGCGAGTTCCTGCTGGGCGTCGGCCAACTCTACGACATCGACATGGATCGGCTCATGGAACACGTCAATCGACTGCTGAGCCTCTTTGAGCTGAGTGAGCAAGGCGATTGGGTCATCAGCAGTTATTCGAGCGGGCAGAAGAAGAAACTCGCCCTGGCGTCGGCCCTCTTGACGGAGGCGCCGGTGCTGCTCCTGGACGAGCCGTTCTCCGGCGGTCTGGACCCGTCGGGGCTATTGGCCCTGAAGCGCGTCTTGAAGCGGCGCGTCGCCGAACAGGGGGCGACCGTGGTGCTCACCAGCCCGGTGCCCGAGTTGGTTGAGGAGATCGCCGATCGCATCGTCATCCTGCGCAACGGCACCATCGCGGCGTTCGACACGCTGGAGGGATTGCGCCGCCTGACGGAATGCCCCGGCTCGCTGGCGGAGATTCTCGAACGGCTGATGTTTCCCGAAACGACCAAGAAACTGCAAGAGTACTTCAAGGAACTGCCGACATGATCCGCTGGCTGCGTGTGGTCCTGCCGCCGTGGTGGGCCGTGATACTGGCTGGTTTCCTTTACACGTTGTTCCAGTCGGCGTTGCTCGGCCTGGAATGGTATTTCGATCTGCCATTGTTCGGCCTGATGGACACGGAGAAGGAAGTCCCCGCGCTCGTGATGGGGCAATTTGCCTTTGGCTATGCCGTCTACCGCGTCTGGGCATTTCATCCCGCGCTGCGGCCTGGTTACTTTCAATGGCTGTGCGGCACGCCCTGGTCGAGCGTGAAGCCGCTGCCGCTCGGTCCCCTGCACCTGGTGTGGCAGGACGTGATTCTGCTCGCGCTATGGGCGGGTCTATCCTGGCCGAGAGCGGGGCTGCAATCCTTGAACGTGTTCCAGGTATTCCTGTTTACGTATTTGAGCCTCCTGGGTTTGCCTCATTTTGTCACCGGCCAGAAATCGTGGGCCTATGCGGTCGCCTTCGGTGTCGGCGTAATGGCGCTGGTCGCGCGCAATCCCTGGCTTTGTTTCGGCGCCGCGAGCGTCACCTACGTGGCCGCGTTTCTGGGTTTGCGCGCCTCGCTGGCCAGCTTCCCATGGGAGGGCACGCCGCTGTTTTCGCGATTTCAGCGCCGAATGCAGCAGGAACTCAAATCCAAGGAATCCGCCGGGCAGAACCCCGGACCGAATCAAGGAACCCTTGGTTGGCCCTTCGACCACTTGGGGCCGCCCCATCTCGATCTCACCGGCTTCGACCGGCGCGACCGCTTGCTCGCGGGGCTTTTGCTCGGTTGGTGGTTTTATGTGTTCTATAGCCTGGCGCGCTCGGCCGATAGCGACTGGTACGGCGCCCACGTCTGTTACTCTATTTTTCTCGTTCTCGGGATCGCCTTCCGCGTCGCGATCTACTGCAACGGCTACCTGCCGCCGCTCAGCCTGTTAGGCCGCTTGGGGCACGGCCGGCCAATCATTCCGGGCTACGATCAGGTGTTCATCGCGCCGTTGTTGGCGCTTGCGGTCGGCGCCGCAGTGCCGCTGGTGCCCTGGGCAACCGGGCTTGATCCGCTCATTGCCGTCCCGAGTGCAGTCGTCTTGACGACGTGGATCCTGCTCCTCATGGGGCCGAGCCTACAAACCTGGCGTCTGACCGGCTACCACCGCATCACACCGGGCGTCATGACGACGACACAGATGCGCTGAGTAGCCTTAATAATGCAGGCGGCCTCGATCTCGTGGAGGATTATCGTCGGCCGCGTGACGTGGATTTGTCCGTAGACGAGGCTGTTTGGCTAGACCAGCATCGGCGCGAAATGGAGTTGCGCAAATGATGGCCCCTCAGTGCTCCGTTCTGAAGCCGGCGCGCCATTTCAGGAGTTTCGATGAACGACGTCTTCGAAGGAATGTCGATCAATCAATGGATCAAGCTGCTGCGAGTTCGATCGCCTCGGGAACAGTGCGCCGCAGCGTTGGCCCTTGCGGAACTCGGCCCACATGCGGAACCCGCCAAGAGCGCCTTGCTGGCTGCACTCAAGGATCCAGAGCCTTGCGTGCAAGCGGCGGTCCAGATCGCGATCGATGTTGTCTACATCGCTCCGGAAAATCGACGCAAGATGTTTGAACATTTGCAAAATGATGATGAGGAGATGCAGCAGCGAATCCTAGACAGCCTGCATGAACTTGCATTCAGCAGCCTCCTTGGCACGGCATCGGCACCGGAAAAAGAACCCGTTGCTTCCGCCATACGGATTGCAAATCTCCCACCTTCATCGACCCAAGACCTAACGGATTCAGGTGAGCGTGAATATGCACCCGACATTGCCCACGTGCACTCCCTTCCGTGGCCGTTCGTGTTGGGTGGCATCGCATTGCTTTTGTCCCTTGGCTTTTGTTTCGCGGGTTGTGGCGGTTAGCGTTGGCTCGAGATGATGACCCTTGTTGCGTTCCGGAGAATTGCGTGAACAGTGAGGCCTTGCGATGAATACGTCCTATGAAGGCATGACCGCCGAGGAATGGATCGCGTTGCTGCAATCGAATTATCTGAACGAGCGCTGTGCGGCCGCGTTGGCGCTGGCGGAAATGGATCCGCACGCGCCGCTCATCCGCGCTGCCCTTGTGGCTGCCCTCAACGACCCCGATGCGCCAGTGCAAGGGGCCGCCCAGGCCGCACTCGGGTTGGTGGCCCAAATCCAACCGGACCATCGCAGGAAGATGTTTCATGCTTTGACATGTGCAAATGAAGACCTGGTCCGAACGGTTCTGTACAGCCTGGAGGAATTGGTGGGACCGGACGCCATGAAAACGGTGCCTATCTTCGGAGACACGGCCAACACGCCGCAATTGGGCGCAGCCGCTCCGACTTCGGATTTCCCCACCGCGACGCCGGGGCCCAAAGATGAACGGATTACAACCCTGAGTTCGGCCACGGAAATCACGTCCGAAGCGCCCGTCGCGGCGACGCCAGCGCGGCTGCCTATGGCTGCGAACGAGGATGTGCCGGATATCGTTCTCGTACACTTCTTTCCGTGGTGGTTCCTGCTCGGTGGCATCGCCCTGTGCCTTGGGCTGTGTTGGCTCCTGCGTGGCGTTTGGTGGTCCCGGTGGGGGATGGTGGCGCTGGCAGCAACGGCGGGAATCTTGCTTTATTACGCCTGGATTCGTCGCAAGAACGACTCCCCCTCGCTCCGACGCTTTCGCGCGAAGGTCCAGCTCGCATCCTCGGTTATCTTCGCGAGCACGTTCGGCTTCGCGATCCTGGTGATCTTTCCTGAAGGCTCGATATACATCGACAACGCGAGCGGCCACAACGTGCGGCTGCTCTTGAACGATCAGGAGTGGCTTACCATCAAGTCCGGGGAATCGAAAAAACGCAGCCTGACCGAAGGAACCTACCGCGTCACCGTGCAATCCGCGGAAGGGAATCTGGTATTGGATGCGCACGACATCGAGGTCTCGGCTTGCAATCGGCACGTCCTGAACGTTCTGGGTGCGCAGATTTATTTCGATGGCATTGTGCAGTACGGCAATGACGGCGGGTCGATGAAATTGGTAACGGCGAAATGGATACGGGTTCCCGATGTCGATTATTTGTTTCGAGACCCGCCAAAGACGATCGTCACGGCACGTCCTGTCAACAAAAGCTATTTCACCAAGGGAGCTCCACCCATGTTCAACAACGAGGATCGACATTAAACCAGAGACCGTGTTAACTCATCGCCCATCTTGCCGTCTGCACGCTGGATGCTGATAGCTAAAACTCGTTCCTTCCCTTATAATCGCTAATGCTCGGCATACCTGCACTCCTTGAATACGAGAGTCGAAATGTACTTGCAAATGCTCAAACGCATGCTCGTCGAAACCGACAAACGCCTCCTCCTCAAGCTCGCGTGGAACATGGGCGTCAAGGGGATGCTCTCCGTCGAGAAGCACAAACGCCGGGTCAAACGCGGCGAAGTCTTTCCGCCGTTTCTGTACGTCTCCGTCATCAATAGCTGCAATCTGCGCTGCCAGGGTTGCTGGGTCGATGTCGCCGAGAAGATGGAAGCGATGGCCCCGGAGACGTTTCATCGCATGGTCAAAGAGGCCCAGGACATGGGCAACGTCTTCTTCGGCATCGTCGGCGGCGAGCCATTCATGCACCCGAAGCTGTTTGATCTGCTGTCGCCTCATCCGGATTGTTATTTCCAGATCTTCACCAACGGGCATTTCATTACTGACGAGCGCGCCAAACACCTGCGCAAGCTCGGCAACATCACGCCGCTCATTAGCGTCGAGGGATCGGAGATCATCAGCGATCAGCGCCGCGGCCGTGACGGCGTGTTGTCCAAGACGATGCAGGGGATCCAGAATTGCCTGAAGAACAAAGTGTTCACGGGCGTCTGCACAAGCGTGTGCCAGACGAATCTGGACCTCGTCAACGAGAAGTGGATCGACAAGCTCATCGACATGGGCGTCATGTATACGTGGTTTCACGTATATCGCCCGATGGGGCCGGACGCGTCGCACGAATTGTGCTTGACGCCGCAGCAACAGTTGGAGCTGCGCCAGTTTGTGGTTGAAATGCGCGCCAAGAAGCCGATCGTCATCATCGACGCCTACTTCGACGGCGAAGGCCGCGCCTTGTGCCCGGCCGCTACCGGCGTGACGCATCACATCAACCCGTGGGGCGACATCGAACCGTGCCCGATCGTGCAGTTCGCCAAGGAATCGATCAAGCCCGATCACGACAGCCGGCATCTGCGCGACAAATTCCTGCAATCGGCTTTCTTGCAAGACTTCCGCGATCTGGCGCGCACGACGACGCGCGGCTGCATCGTGCTGGAACGGCCCGACATGCTCAAGACGCTCGTCGAGAAGCATGGCGCGAAGGACTCGACCGTGCGCCAGACCGCTGCCGCCGAGCTGAACGCGATGGAGGTGCGCACCTCGCAGTACAATCCGGTCGCGGAGATCCCGGAGAAGAACTGGCTGTACCGGCTGGCGAAGCGCTATTGGTTCAACGATTTCGGCGCGTATCACGGCATGGACCACACGAAAGAGTCGGCGCCGGCGGTGCTGGCGAAGAAAACGGTAGCGACAGTTGGCGTTTGAACCTCTGGACCACTAACCCTGAGCGCAAGCGAGGGGATAACAGCGTCGCTTGCAGTTATCCTCATTTTCTGCAAGGGTTCCTGCTATCCCCGCGCTTGCGCCCAGGGTTAGTTTTACCTAGCCCCGTCACATGATCTCTGCCGACCGCGTCGAAACCGCCTATCAAACCGCACTTGCGATGTTGCTGAAGGAACGCACGCCGGAAGGGCACTGGGTCGGCGAACTCTCGACGTCCGCCCTCTCGACGGCGACCGCAGTGATGGCGATTCATCTCGTGCAAACCAATGGCGGTGCGTCGCATCAAAGCCTAATCGACGGCGGTCTGGCGTGGCTGGCGGCGCATCAGAACGACGACGGCGGCTGGGGCGATACCACCGTTAGCTTCAGCAACATCTCGACGACAATGCTGTGCCGCTCGGCCATTTATCTCACGCAATCAAACACCCGTTTAGCGCTCGCCGTATCCCGCGCAGAAGCCTGGCTTGCGTCCCAATACGGCCCGCCGGAAAAATGGCCCGAAGCGATCCGCCAGCGCTACGGCGTCGATCGCACGTTCGCGACGCCGATCCTGACGACGTGCGCCTTGGCCGGCCTGGTGTCGTGGGACGAGGTGCCGCCGTTGCCGTTCGAGCTGGCGGTGTTGCCGCAAGCGTGGTTTCGCTTCGTGCGGCTCCATGTCGTCAGCTATGCGTTGCCGGCGTTGATCGCGATTGGGCAGTGCATCTACCATCATCGCAAGCCATGGAATCCGCTCACGCGCATCGTTCGCCGTTTAGCACTCGCAAGATCGCTTCGGGTGCTCGAAGCCATCCAACCGAGCAGCGGCGGCTTCCTGGAGGCGACGCCGCTCACGAGCTTCGTAACGCTGAGCCTGGCATCGATCGGCCACGCGAATCATCCGGTCGCGCAGCTCGCGGTGAAGTTCCTCGTCAACTCGGCGCGTCCCGACGGCAGCTGGGCGATCGACTCGAACCTCGCGACCTGGGTGACGACGCTGTCGATCAACGCGCTTGCAGCTGCGGGCGAGTTGGACCATCTCGACCGCAAGGATTACCTGCGCGATTGGCTTTTGAATCAGCAATCCAAGGAGCGTCATCCTTACACCGGCGCCGACCCCGGCGGCTGGGCGTGGACCGATTTGCCTGGCGGCGTGCCGGATGGCGATGATACGCCGGGGGCGATTTTGGCGTTGGCGCATTTGTCAGAGCCTGAAGCGTTAGCGAAGGATTCGACAAACTCCTTCGCTAACGCTTCAGGCTCTGACGCCGACGTGATTGCAATGGGGATTCAATGGATTTTTGCTCTTCAAAATCGCGATGGCGGCACACCGACTTTTTGCCGTGGTTGGGGACACCTTCCGTTTGACCGGAGCGGAACGGATTTGACAGCGCACTTCTTGCGATCTCTAAGTGTTGTCATTGGACGCAAATTGGCGAACCAACTCGCTCGTGGTGAATTTCTGCTGATCCGTTGGCCGAAGGATGCTAAACACCTGCCAACGATTTATTGGAAGGGCGTGACTTCCATACCGCGCGCCTTCGCCTACCTCGCCCGTACCCAGCGTCCCGACGGCAGCTGGCTCCCCTTGTGGTTCGGCAATCAGCACATGCCCAATGATGAAAATCCGACCTACGGCACCACGCGGGTGCTAGCCGCTTATCGCGATCTCGGTATGATGGATACGGAACCCGCACAAAAAGGACTTGCCTGGCTTGCCCAAAACCAGAATCTTGACGGCGGTTGGGGCGGTGGCCTCGGTTCGCCCTCTTCCGTGGAAGAAACCGCCCTCGCCGTTGAAATTCTCGCGGATTCAGCCCCGCAGTCCACGGACGCGGTGAATAGAGGCATTGCCTGGCTCGTCGAACAGGTTGAGCTAAAGGCGCTAGCGAAATCAGCACCAATTGGCTTTTATTTTGCAAAGTTGTGGTATTATGAACGTTTATACCCGATAATCTTCACCGTATCCGCCCTTGGACGTGTCCGCAAGAAGCTCAAGGAACTAACCAGTTGTTGATTGCCCCGCAGGCAGCATCCTCCCGCCACGCATACACACCGCCGCTGAGGTTACCACTGTGACGATGATCCGCGAAGCTCCCGTTGAAAAATCCAAGAAGCCTAACCCGACCGCACATCTCAAGACGGTGCCGCAAGAACGCGAGATGCGCGACCGCATTCGCGCGGAGGCATTTCAATACGCGAAAAACATCGATCGTTCCAAGACGATGAACAAGGCGGCCTTACAGAAACTGGGCGAGGATCTGCTCAAGCAAGCCGGGCTCGAAGAGCAATACCTTGGCTTCGCGATGGTTTCCATCTCCAACGAATTCTGGCGCGATCAGGTCAGCTCCATCGCCTTCAATCGCCGGCTCCTGCTGTTGCCGCACTGCTTGAAGAATGCGGAAGGCTGCCCCGCCGATTACGACGAATTCGGTCTCGATTGCCGCAAGTGCGGCGCGTGCGAAGTCGCCGACTTCAAGACGAAAGCGGAAGACCTCGGCTACAAGGTGCTCGTCTCGGAAGGGACGCCGATCGTTCTGAAGATCATCGTCAGCGGGCACGTCGATGCGATCGTCGGCGTCGCCTGTCTGAACGTGCTCGAAAAAGCCATCGACAAGATCCTGCTCGCGGGCATTCCGTGCGTTGCCGCGCCGCTCTTGTCGAGCAATTGCCGCAGCACGTCCGTGGACAACGACTGGGTGTTCGAGTTGATCGGCCTGAAGACTGCCCCGCCGCAACACAAGCCAAAGACGTATGTGCACCTGATGCGCGCGTCGAACCAGATGTTCGAGGCTGCGGACCTGAGCAAGCTCGCGCCGCGCAGCCGAGCCAAAGGCGCCGAGACCGATCCGTTGACGCAGCACGAAAACATTGCCTACGATTGGCTGATGCAAGGCGGCAAGCGATCGCGCCCATTCATCACGCTCGCTGCCTACGATGCGCTGACTGGCGGCAAGGGCACACTTTCCGCGGAAGGTTTGGAGCTCTCCGATTCCGTCAAACGCGCCGCACTGTCCATCGAATCGTTCCACAAGGCGTCTCTGGTACACGACGACATTGAGGACGACGACTCCTTCCGCTACGGCCGCGAGACGCTGCATCGCCAGTACGGCATCGGCGCCGCGATCAATGTTGGTGATTATCTGATCGGCCTGGGCTACCGTCTGGTGAGCCGCGAGCGCAACGCGATCGGCGCCGAGACCTCGGCGGACATTCTCGACAAGCTCGCCGACGCCCATTTAAAGCTCTCGGAAGGGCAAGGGGCCGAATTGCTCTGGCGCGACGCCAAGGACAAGACGATCAACGCGCTCGACGCCATGAAGATCTACGCTCTGAAAACGTCGCCTGCGTTCGAGGCCGCGCTTTATTCCGGCGTACGTCTCGCCGGTTCGGCTGAGAAGTATGACAAGATGATCGTCGATTTCAGCAAGTACCTGGGCGTCGCCTTCCAGATTCTCAATGACCTCAAGGACTGGAACGGCGATAGCGACAACAAGATGGTCGCCGGGCAGGACGTGCTCGCGGGTCGGCCGACCCTGCTCTTGGCACTCGCGCTCGAAGGACTCACCGGTGGCGATCGCGAGGAACTGTTGGCGATCGTTCACGGCGAACATCCGCGCCGCCACGAGGATCTGTTACCGCGCGTTCGGCAATTGTTCACCAAGGCGGATGTCTTCGAGAAGGCGGAGAAGCTCGTCGAGAAGTATCGCGCCAAGGCGGAAGCGATTTCCGACGAGGTCGAGCCGACCGAATTTCGCGAGTTGCTATACTACCTTGTGGACACCGTGCTGGATCGTCCCGAGCCGACGCCGCTGGAGATGGCGCCGCAGTTAGTGTCGCTGCATCTGCCGCTGGTGCATGCGTAATCAATTTGGTCAGAGAGCCTGAAGCGTAAGCGAAGTTTTCGCCGTGTCCTTCGTTAATGCTTCAGGTTCGGAATCGATCGACGAACTTGCCATAACATTCGACGCAAGGAAATCATGGCGGTTGGCCCCGATCTCTACACGTTGTTTCAACTCTTCCCCCCGGCGTCCTACCTGCGCGAATTCGACGTCGTGCCCGCGGCATGGGTTCCCGAACCCTACCACAAACTGCTCGTACATGAACATCACATGACCGTGACGGTGGAAGCGCATCACGGCAGCCACGTTCGCGTGCAAGTACTGGAACGCAACCACGAGGAGGACAGTTACGCCCGCAAGATCCTGCTCGCGCTCGAATCGGATGGCCGGATCGTGCAGTTTGGCCTGGTTCGCATCTGGCTGAATTTTTGCAGCCCGGAAGTGCGTGCCGAGATCCTCGCCGAGAAAACGCCGCTGGGGCGCATCCTGATCGAGTACAACGTCCTGCGCCGTATCGAGCCAACGGAGTATCTGCGCATCACGCCAGGGCCGGAGATGATGGGATGGTTCGCTCTGACGGCGCCGGAGACCACTTACGGCCGGTTAGCGTTGATACATTGCGATGGCCGGCCCGCGATCGAGCTGCTGGAAGTCGTAGCGCCAGAACGCGTGCAATAACCAGCGACTATCCACGCGATGGCCAATGGATGCGGGGTGGCAACGATGTGGCCAATCTCGTAGGATAAGGGGGAAACATCCCGCCTTGAGCACCAAATTCGAAAGTCGATGATGGCCACTTCCGCTCCTGCTCCCGCCGTTCCCGAACCGAAAAAGCTGGCCCTGACCGAATGGCTCATCCTGATTATCGCTTCGATCGGCTTCGCGTTCGACATCTATGAACTCTTGATGCTGCCCTTGATCCTGCGCCCGGCGTTGACGGAGTTCGGCATCATGCCCGGCACTCCCGAATTCGCGACCTGGTTCGGAATGCTGTTTTACTTGCCGGCTTTCTTCGGCGGGCTCTTCGGCTTGATCGGCGGCTACCTCACGGACTTTCTGGGGCGGCGGCGGGTACTGACCTGGAGCATTTTGCTCTATGCGGTGTCAGCGTTCGCCGCCGGCTTTTCGACGGGGCCGTGGATGCTCCTGGTGTTTCGCACGACGACTTTCATCGGCGTGTGCGTTGAATTCGTCGCCGCCGTCGCCTGGCTGGCGGAGTTGTTCCCGAATCCCCATCAGCGCGAGAAGACGCTTGGCTACACGCAGGCGTTTTCATCAGTCGGCGGGCTCCTGGTCGCCAGCGCCAATTCGCTGGCGCTCGGCCTCGAAGCAAGCAATCAGCTCTTCTCGGTGCAGATTCCTTCGTTCCTCGCCGATATTCTCGGTCAGGTGGAATCCGGCCCCGGCGCAACGCTCGCCTGGCGCTACACTCTAATGTCGGGCCTGATCCCGGCCATTCCATTGCTTATCATTCGACCATTCTTGCCTGAGAGCCCGATCTGGGCGCGCAAGGTAGCCGATGGAACGCTGAAACGCCCGAGTCTCCTCGCCTTGTTCGCTCCGGAATTGCGCCGAACGACCATCGTCACCATGATCATGTTCGCATGCAGCTACGGCGCCGCCTTCGGCGCGATCCAGCAGATGCCGCAAATCGCTCCAGGCTTGACAAAGGACGTAGCCAACTACGAGGAGAAAATCTTCAAGGCGCAACAAGCCAATCTCCCCGAAGGCAAACGGGTCAAAGCGATTGAAGACTTGCCGGCGGTAAAAAGAAAGGCGCTGAACAGCCAGGCTTCGCAAAAGCTGGCGAGCGACTACACCAAGGTCCAGGAGATCGGCGGCCTGGTGGGGCGCTTTCTTTTCGCCATGATCGCGATCTATTTCGTCAGTCGGCGCAACCTCCTCCGCGTGTTTCAGGCGCCGGGTTTGATCTTGATGCCCCTCATCTTCTGGTTCTTTCTCGAAGTGGAGAACACGAAGTTCTTCGAGATCCCGCTCGACTTCCTCGGCATCGGCTCGCTGCCGATCACGGTTTGCTCGCTCGGTATTCTCGTCGCCGGACTGGTCACCGTGGCCCAATTCAGCTTCTGGGGGAACTACTTGCCCACGGCGTATCCGGTGCACCTGCGCGGGTCCGGGGAGAGTTTCGCTGCCAACATCGGCGGCCGCCTGCTCGGCACGTCGTTCGCCTGGGTTACTGGACAACTGGTGCTGTTCCTCCCCGGCGATTCTGCCGCTGCCAAGTTTGCCGTCGCGTCGGCCATTGTCGCGGGCTTCGTGTACCTCGTCGGCTCGATCACCTGTTTTTTCTTGCCGGAGCCCAAGGCGGACATGGTGGATTGACGATCTGCCGATTGTGGCTCTGCGCTCGCTGAGCACCGAGCGAGCGCTAAGCCGCAAGCGACGCGAATGAGCGACTATGCGCATCGCTTACATCACCTCCGGCGCCGCGGGCATGTATTGCGGCAGTTGCATGCGCGACAACACCCTTGCCGCCGCTCTGATTGCCGAAGGCCACGACGCCCTCCTCATTCCCACCTACACGCCCATCCGCACCGACGAAGACGACGTCAGCCAATCACGCGTCTTCTTCGGCGGCATCAACGTCTACTTGCAGCAAAAGTTCTCGCTCTTCCGTTACACGCCGCGCTGGCTCGATCGGTTCCTCGATTTCAACTGGCTCCTGAACTGGGTGTCACGCTTCGCTGTCAACACGCAGGCCCAGCAACTCGCCGACCTGACCATTTCGATGCTGCAAGGCGATCTCGGCCATCAAGCCAAGGAGATCGATAAGCTCGTCGATTGGCTCGCCAGCGACGTCAAGCCGGACATCGTCAACCTCTCCAATGTGCTCATTGCCGGCATGGCGCATCGGCTGCGTGATCGGCTCAAGGTTCCCGTGCTCGCCTCGCTGCAAGGGGACGACATCTTCCTGGAATTGCTGCCGGAATCGTATCGCAAGCAAGCGATCGAGCTAATCGGCGGGCATGCCAGCCACATGCAAGGCTTCATCGCCACGAGCCGGTACTACGCGAATTTCATGTCCGAATATCTCCGTATCCCGCGTGAACGAATCGACGTCGTCTATCCCGGCATCAAGCTTAAGGGGCACGACATTCCCAAAGCCCAGGGACAGCCGTCCCGGGGCCTGGAGCCGGTGATCGGCTACTTCGCGCGTATCTGCCCGGAAAAGGGACTGCACCATCTCGTGGACGCGTTCTGCCTGCTCAGACAAATGCCTGACGCGCCCCCCTGTCGGCTGCACGTGTCGGGCTGGATGGGCGAGCATAATCGAGCGTACTTCATGGAGCAACGCGCAAAGTTGGAGCGGGCGAATTTGCTAGGTTATTTCACGTATACCGAGTCGCCCGACCACGCGGGCAAGGTGCGCTTCCTGCAATCGATTGACATCTTGTCGGTGCCGACGACCTATCGCGAGCCCAAGGGGTTGTACGTACTGGAGGCGTGGGCGAACGGCGTCCCCGTCGTGCAGCCGGCGCATGGCACGTTCCCGGAGCTTATCGACGCGACCGGCGGCGGTGTACTCGTACCCCCCGATGATCCCGCGGCCCTGGCGTCCGCACTGCGCCGCTTGCTAGAGCAACCAGCAGAACGGCAACGGCTCGGACGCTTGGGCCACGTCGCCGTGCATCAGCGCTTCAACGACGCCGCGATGGCACGCGCGACCCTGCGCGTCTACGAGCGCCATCTCGGCATCGAAACCAAACAGCCTGCCGCGATCGGTTGATGGCTCGCGTCCCGTTTGCTTTGGCGCTTGCTTTTCGCGGCCTCTCGACTTCAAATAGACGGTGCGATCATCTTGAGGCCTGGGAATGCATCATGTATACGAAGTCTATCGTTGTTGCTTGCTTTTGCATTGCCACATCCGCGCGCGCCGGCGAGCCAAAGAAAATCGATTTCGCGCATGACGTTGCTCCGCTCATCAAGGCTCGCTGCGCCGAATGCCACACCAATGGCAAGTACAAAGCCGGCGTTTCCTTCGACACGCGCGAGGAGCTGTTGAAATCCAAGGCGATCTCGCCTGGAAAAAGCGGCGTTAGCGAGCTAATTAAACGCGTGACGCACGCCGACGCCGAGATGCGCATGCCGCCCAAGGGGAAGCCGCTCGATGCGAAGGAGATCGCGATCCTGAAGCGATGGATCGATGAAGGCGCGGCGTGGGAGCCGGGCTTCACGTTCAAGAACAGCGCATACGTCGCGCCGCTCAGGCCGCGTCGGCCGACGTTGCCGCCGGGGGATGCCCATGCGATCGACCGGATTCTCGATGCATATTATGGCCAGCACAAGATCGCGCCGCCGGGCCCGATCGATGACGCAGGATTCTTGCGCCGCGCGTATCTCGATCTGATCGGCCTGTTGCCGGCAACGTCTGAAACCGATGCGTTCATGAAGGACGCCACGCCCGACAAACGTGAACGCGTCATTCGCCGGCTGCTGCAGGACGAAAATCGCCCGTACGCGGATCATTGGCTCTCCTTCTGGAACGACATGCTGCGCAACGATTACGCCGGCACCGGCTACATCGACGGCGGCCGCAAGCAGATCACCAGCTGGCTCTACAAATCACTCTTGAGCAACAAGCCTTACGATCAATTCACGCGCGAACTTATCAGTCCGACGGCCGAATCGGAGGGCTTCATCAAGGGCATCAAGTGGCGCGGCAACGTTAACGCGTCTCAAGTGGTCGAGCTGCAATTTGCGCAGAACGTCTCCCAGGTTTTCTTCGGCGCCAATCTCAAATGCGCCTCGTGCCATGATAGCTTCATCGATAGCTGGAAACTGGACGACGCCTACGCGCTGGCGGCGGTCATCGCCGACAAGCCGCTTGAACTACATCGCTGCGACAAGGCGACGGGCAAGGTCGCGTCGCCGCGCTTCCTCTGGCCGGAACTCGGCGCGATCGACGCCAAGGCCCCGAAAGCGAAACGGCTCGAACAATTCGCGGCCCTAGTAACGCATCCGGAGAATGGCCGATTCACGCGCACTATTGCCAATCGCATCTGGCAACGCATGATGGGCCGCGGCATCGTCCATCCCATCGATATGATGGCGAACAAGCCGTGGTCGGAGGATTTGCTCGACTATCTCGCGACGTATCTCGTCGATCAGAAATACGACCTCAAGAAGCTGATGATGCACATCGCGACCTCGAAGACATATCAGGCCCGCCCCGCGGTTCTCACGAAGGAGCCGCTCGGCGCGGAGTACGTCTTCCACGGACCAGAGCTGCGCCGCCTGTCGGCCGAGCAATTCCTGGATGCGGTGTGGATGCTGACGAAGACCGGCCCTGGCAATGCGGACGCGGGCCTCGGCGCCGCCCCGTTCGGCGACATGGTCCCGCCGGAACGTCGTCTGGTCCGCGCGTCGCTCGTGAAGTCCGATGCGTTGTTGCGGTCCCTCGGCAGGCCGAACCGCGAACAGGTCGTAACGACACGGCCCGATCAATTGACGACGTTGCAAGCCCTCGATCTGTCCAATGGGCAGGTGCTGACGGACCTGGTGGCGCGCGGCGCGAACACGCTGATGAAGTCGCAGCGTGATCCCGATCGTTTGATCGAGGGCATCTACCAACGTGCGTATTGCCGCCCTCCCAATGCTCAGGAATTGGCAACGGCGCGCGGAATCATCGGCGCGCCGATGACGGCCGATGGCGTTGCCGATTTGCTGTGGATTGTGGTGATGTTGCCGGAGTTTCAATTGATCCGATAGCATTGAATTCGTTTAGTGCTCGCAAGAAAGCCGGTAATCGCGTGCGACACCGCGAGCGCTAAACAAAGACAGGAGAGAGCGATGAACCATCTCACCCGCCGCGACTTCCTCGCCGGCATGAGCGCCGCGAGCCTCGCCACGCTCGCCGCCTCCGAGCCGCGCGCCGGCGAACCCGTGGCGCATCCGCGGCCGACCGCCGACACGTGCATCCTCCTGTGGATGGCGGGCGGCATGGCGGCGCCGGAGACGTTTGACCCGAAGCGCTACACCCCGTTCGAGGTCGGCGTTCCCGAAGGCCGCATCCTGTGCACCTTCCCGTCAATCCCGACCGCGGTCGATAACATCCGCATCTCGCAGGGGCTCGAAAACGTCGCCGGGGTCATGGATCGAGCCACGCTCATTCGCTCGCACCACGTCGCGGACCTCGGCAACATCCTTCACTCGCGCCATCAATATCACTGGCACACCGGCTACATCCCGCCGCAAACCGTAGCCTGTCCGCACCTCGGCGCGTGGATCGCGCGCGTGCGCGGGGCGAACAACTCAGCGATTCCGCCGTTCATCAACATCGGCCAGCGGCTCGAAGGCGTCGGCGAATCCGAGGAGTTGAAGGCGTTCACCACCGGCGGCTTCTTCGGCAGCGAGTTCGGCCCGTTCAACTTACCCTACCCGCAGGACGCCATCGAAGCCGTCCGCCCGCCGCGCGGCATGACGCGCGAGCGCTTCGAGACGCGCCGCGAGCGCTATCGCGAACTCCTGCGCCAAAGCCCCACCGGCGAACTGGCAAGCGACTACCATCACGAATCGATGCTCCGCGCCTTGGACAACGCCCATCGTCTCTTGAGTTCGCCAGAACGTCGAGCCTTCGATCTGACACAGGAGCCACGCCCCATCTACGATCGCTACAACACGGGCCGTTTCGGGCTCGGCTGTTTGCTGGCGCGGCGTTTGACGGAAGCCGGGGCGCGCTTCATCGAGGTGACGACGGAGTACGTGCCGTTCGTGCATTTCGATACGCACGAGAACGGCCACACGACGCTGGCACGCATGAAACGCGAGATCGATCGGCCGATCGCGCAGCTCATTCTCGATCTTGAGTACCGCGGCTTGCTCGATCGCACATTGGTTGTGATCGCGACGGAGTTCAGTCGAGACATGATCGTCGAAGGCATCCCTGGCTCGAATGCGCGCGATCAATCGCGCGCCCGTTCGGACACGATGCAACAAATGATCCATTACGGCCTGCACCGCCATTTTACCGGCTCGGTCTCAGTCGTGATGTTCGGCGGCGGCATGAAACGCGGCTTCCTCTACGGCGAAACGGCCCCTGAACGCCCGCTCGTCGTCACGCGCAACCCTGTGCCGATCCGCGACCTGCACGCCACCATCCTCACGGCGATGGGCATCTCGCCGCGCACTTCGTTCGACATCGAACGCCGGCCGTTCTATGCGACCGAAGATGGGCGCGGCCAAGCGGTGCAGGCGCTGTTTGCGTGATGAACCCGCTTGCGGCATGTCAGACGCGGGTTGCTACATCGCAAGCGGCCTATTCCTGCCACTGCACGAACCCTTCGAGCGCGTAGAATTCGGGCAGGCCGAGCTGATCGTAAGTCTTGGCCGTATTGTGATTGCGATCCTCGGCGCGCTGCCAGAACTCGCGTTTGTCCGATCCGCCGGGGAACATCGCGCGGTCTTTTTGTGATTGATGCCGAAAGATCGCGTTCTTCTTGCGTTCCAGATCGCTCGGGCTCAAGGGCACGACGCGTTCGATCTCGTGCGGCTCCCATTCTTCCCAGGCGCCGCGATAGAGCCAAACCTCGAACTGCTGACTTTTTGCTCCCGCGTTAGCCGGAAGCGCAAGCGACGGATTGGAGCGCCCGTCGCTTGGGCTTCCGGCTAACGGGGCGGGATGGCGCACGCGCCGCACCGCCTCGTAAATCGCCATCGCGCAGGTGCGATGCGTGCCGTGTGGGTCCGACAGCTCGCCGGCCACGTAGATCTGGTCCGGCTGAAGCTGCTTGAACAAACGCATGATGTCTTCGATGTCTTCCGGATAAATCGGCGCCTTGGCAATCGTGCCCGTGCGATAGAAACGCAAATTCATGAAGACTAGCTGTTCCGGCGGCACGCCCGCGGCCAGGGCGCCGGCGCGGGCTTCTGTCTCGCGGATCAGCTTCTTGATTTCGAGCAGCTCCGGGCAATCGCATTCACCCGGTTTCTTGAGTCGCAGGAACTCGCGGACATTTGCTTTGAGCTTGTCGGATTTTTCCTGGTTAATGCCGAAGAGATCGTTGAAGGAACTAACGAAATCGGTGAAACGCCAGGCGTCGTGATCGAAGACGGCGATGTTGCCGCTCGTCATGTAGGCGATGTGGACCTTGTGCCCTTGTTCAACGAGGCGGATGATGGTGCCGCCCATGCTGATAACGTCGTCGTCCGGGTGCGGGCTGAAGACGAGCGCGACCTTTTGGCCATTGTCGCCGGCGGGATGGGTGCAAATCGTCGCCATCATTTCATCGAAGACGCGCCGGCCGAGCTTGTGGGCGGGGCCGAATTCGCGCAGCAGTTCGTAGAGCTCGTGCTCACGGAAGTCATCTTCCGAAAGCTTCAGTAGGCCCTTCTTGACACGAAGACTCAGCCAGATCACCGCCCGGCGGATCAGGTTCGGCGTCCAGTTGACCGAGCCGATGACCCACGGCATGCGGATCGGCGTCAGATGGCCGGCGGCAGCCTGATCGAGAATGAACGTCGTGTCGCCGTGCTTTTGCAGAAAGCTCGCCGTCACGGCGTCGCTCATGTCCTCTTCAACAGCTTTGCGCACGATCGGCGCCTTGTGCTCGCCGAAGGCCATGATGACCACTTTGCGTGCCTCCATGATCGTGCCGACGCCCATCGTGATCGCCTGGTGCGGCACGTTTTCCTCGCCGAAGAAATCGCTGGCGGCGTCGCGGCGCGTCACCGGGTCGAGCGTCACCGCGCGTGTCCGGCTATAGCGCGTCGAGCCGGGTTCGTTGAAGCCGATGTGCCCGCTGCGGCCGATGCCAAGGATTTGCAAGTCGATGCCCCCGGCTCGGCGGATTATCTGCTCGTAGCGGGCGCAATATTCATCGATCTCTTGCGTCGGCGTCATGCCGTCAGGGATGTGGATGTTCGCCGGCTTGATGTTGAGGTGCTTGAAGAGCGTCTCTTGCATCCACAGGTTGTAGCTATGAGCGTCCTCCGGCGACATCGGATGATATTCATCGAGGTTGAATGTAACGACGCGCGAAAAATCGAGCCCCGCCTCGCGATGTAGCCGAATTAGCTCGCGATAAAGCCCGACAGGCGTCGAGCCTGTCGCGAGACCGAGCACCGTCGGCCGCCCCGCCGAATTGTTCTGGCGAATCAGGCTCTCGATCATCAAGGCGACGTGCCGTGCGGCCTGATTGCTCGTGGGGAAAACGAGGGTAGGAATTTTAGTATGAGGAATATAGTGTGAGGACATGGCAATGGTCCGTGGTCAGTCGTCCGTGGTTCGTGGCAGAACAGCAAGGGTATTCGCTTCCTGCAATCGTTAGTGTACACTGAATGTTGACCACTGACTACGGACCACGGACCACGGACCATGATTGAAATCACGCTGAACGGCGAAACCAATACGCTCCCTCGCGAACTCTCGATTCAGGAGCTTGTCGAACACATCGGCTTCGACCCGCGCAAGATCGCGGTCGAGGTCAATCGCGAGGTTGTGCCGAAGCTGCAGCATTCCCAGCGGCATTTGCGGGCGGGGGACGCAGTCGAGATCGTCACGCTCGTCGGCGGCGGCGCGGCGCCTCCCACGGATAAGCCGCTCAAGGTCGGCAAGTTCACGTTTCATTCCCGACTCATCACGGGCACCGGCAAGTACGCCACCTACGAGCTGATGCGTGATTGCATGAATGCCAGCGCGTGCGAAGTGACGACCGTGGCCGTACGGCGCGAACGCCTTATCGATAAAGAAGGCAAGAGCATCCTCGACTTCCTCGATCTGAAGAAGCTAACCATCCTGCCCAACACCGCGGGCTGCTTCAACGCCGAGGACGCGATTCGCCACGCGCGTATCGCGCGCGAGCTGCTCTCGAATCTTGGCAATGCCGGCGCCGACTGGGTCAAGCTCGAATGCCTGGCCGATGCAAAAACGCTGCTGCCCGATCCAGTCGCGACGTTGCAGGCGACGGAGCAACTCGTCAAGGAAGGTTTTCAGGTGCTGGTCTACACGAGCGACGACCCAGTGATGGCGAAGCGATTGAAGAATGCCGGCGCCACGAGTGTGATGCCAGCGGGGAGTCCCATCGGCAGTGGGCAAGGCGTGCTCAATCCGAACAACATCCGCATCATCCTCGAATATCTCAAGGACGGCGATCCCGACTACCCCGTCATCATCGACGCCGGCGTCGGCACCGCCAGCGATGTCGCCGTCGCCATGGAGCTCGGCTGCGACGGCGTCTTGCTCAACACCGGCATCGCCAGCGCCCAGGATCCCTTGCGCATGGCCTACGCGATGAAATATGCTTGCGAAGCGGGTCGGCTCGCGTTCCTCGCGGGCCGTATCCCGAAGAAGCTGTACGCGACGGCGTCGAGCCCGATGGAAGGGCGGATTGCGACGGCGCGGTAGCATCTAGGACGGCAAAATAATGAGCGTGAAGAGCCTACCTATTTGGTTGCAGGCAATGGCGGTCATGCTCATTGCCGGTGTTTTCCTCGCAACAGCGGTTTGGGCGTGCTGGCAGGTTGAGCACGCAATCGGCGGGGACCCCAACCGTTGGAATCGCTTTTTTCGCGACCCAACTTTTGACTACCTCTGTCTCGCGATACCGATGGCGGTTATTTGGCTCGGCGTTCGTTTCCTTTGGCAAATGGTCAACGTCGAAGAAAGGGGATGGAACGAACTCATCGTATGCTTGATGGTCATCGTTTTTTTGTTGCCGTCATTGCTGGCGATCGGTCTCTGGTTCGTTCCTCCCAGCCCGCAATGGGTTCGCGGGGGGAGCTGGGTGTAGTGCAATGCGGCCGATGTCATGGGCGAGCCAATTTCGATAAAGGGCCGCCGCCTGCCCAGATTCGTTGATGCTCCTCAACGGCTCCTTTCGTGGATCGAAGAGAAATGTCCCGCAAACCCTACCTCGTCGGCATCATGGGCGGCAGCGCCTCCGGGAAAACGTCGTTACTCCGCGACCTTCTTGCGAAGCTGCCGGTGGGGGCGTGCGCCGTCGTTTCTCAAGACAACTACTATCGGCCGATTCACGAACAAGAACGCGACGCCAACGGGCAGCCCAATTTCGATCTGCCCACGAGCATTGACCACGTTCGCTTCCATGACGATCTTGGCAAGCTGTTGCGAGGCGAGGCGATCAGCAAAACCGAATACACCTACAACCGCCGCGATCGACAAGGGCGGCTCATCACGATCGAGCCGGCGCCGCTGGTCATTCTCGAAGGTCTGTTTCTTTTTCATTACGACGAAATTCGCACCCTGTGTGATCTCCGCGTGTTCGTCGAGGCACACAAGGACGTGTGCAAACAACGGCGGCTGCAGCGCGATATGCACGAACGCGGCTACCCGGCCGATCATGTCGAATATCAATGGGAACAGCACGTCTTGCCAGCGTATCGGCAGTTTATCTTGCCATATCGGGACGATGCGCACATCATCGTCGCCAATCACGTGAACTACGCGAAAGGGCTTGAAGTCGTCGCGGATCACGTGCTGGCGAAGCTTTCGATTTCCTAGACCAGCGCCAAGCCGCTCCGCGCTTGGCGCCGAACGCTAAACAGCCTACTCGGTGGCGGCGGCGACGCGCTTGGGGCGGTGGTTCGTTGCCGGCGCGGGAGTCTGCTCTTTCTCCTCTTCCTCAACGGCGGCAGGCGGCGCGGCGGCGACGTTCAACATGCCGCGCTTGGCGAGCACTTTCTTGGTCAATTCTTCCAGCACAGCCGGGTTTTCGCGCAGATACTTCTTGGCATTCTCCGCGCCTTGGCCCAGGCGCAGGTCGCCGTAGTTGACCCAGGAGCCGCTCTTGTCGATGAGCTTATCCTCGATGGCGAGATTGAACACGTCGCTTTCGCGGTTGATGCCGCGGTCGTGCATGATGTCGAATTCGGCTTGACGAAACGGCGGCGCGACCT
>SYHD01000197.1 GCA_005799265.1 Planctomycetia bacterium
CCGCGCGCGACCATGATGCCATCGAAGGCGTCGATGATCTCCTTTGATTTCGCCACGGCTTCCGGGCGTTCAATCTTGGCGAGGATCGGCACGTCGTCGCGTCCCAGCACCGCGCGCAGTTCGCGGGCGGCCGAGGCGTCGCGCACGAAGGACAGAGCGAACCAGTCGGCCCCGGCCTGCAGCGCGATGCCGATCGCGACCCGGTCGCGCTCAGTGACCGCGGGAATGTCAAGGTCGGTGTCGGGGAGGTTGACGCCCTTGTTGGGCTGGAGCGTGCCGCCGACGAGGATCTTCAAGGTCGCAAGATGATTGCTGACACCGGCGACGACCGCTTGTAGCCGGCCATCGTCAAGAAGGACGCGCTCACCAGCCTTGAGTTTGCCGAGGGCTTCGGGCTCGGTGAGGTCGATGTCCGCGTGGATGTCCGGCTTCAGGCCGATGGCCATCGTGGCGCCGGCGGTCAACGTGATCGGCCCTTGGAGCAAGGCCCGAAGCTTCGGCCCCGGCAGATCGGCGAGCACGGCGACGTTGCGATTCCGCCTCTGCGCGAGTTCGCGCAGACGCCGGATACGCTGGGCCGGCTCTTCGGAAACACCGTGCGAAAAGTTGATACGCGCGACATCGAGACCGGCGTCGAGCAAGGCTTCGAGAACGCCCGGCCGATCGGTGGCGGGGCCAAGCGTGGCGACGATGCGTGTGCGTCTCGGCATGGAAGTGGTCCGTAGTCCGTGGATCGCCCATACATATGTTACAATCAAGGACGACGATTTGTCGCGAAACTATTGCCACGGACCACGGACCAAGCATGAAAACTCCCGCGGCCCTGCTCCTCGCCGGCTTGACGCTCGGCGTTGCGCTTTTTTGCTCGGCTCAATCCGAACCAAAGCCGGTCTGGCACAAGGATTGGCCGACCGCCCAGCGCATCGCCAAGGACGTGAACAAGCCTATCTTCGCTGTACTGGTGTGTCAACACTGACGCGATGAGAAGGGCTTCGACGAGCAGGTTGCTCGTCTCCATCCAGAGATCCGCGCCCTTGCGCTTGAATTCGTGTTGCTTCGCATCGGCAACATGCGCGGTGTCGATTTGTCCGTGTTCGATTTCGATTACGATCTGTCCTGGCATGCCGTGCTCTTGGGTGCCGACGGCAACGTGCTTGGCCGTTTCGGAGGCCGCGATGCCGACACGCCGGCGAAATATCAAACGCTGGCCGGACTCAAACACAGCCTCGCGGCGGCGTTGCAGCTTCACAAGGCGCAACAGAATGGAAATGACAAAACGCCGCCGCGCAAGCAGAGCTTCGCGGAGAGTTACTCGGCCGCATCGAAGCGAACGGAGACGGCGTGCATCCATTGCCATCACGTCAACGAATTCCGCCGCGATCAAATGCAGCGTGAGGGAGGCTGGTCGCTCGACGACGTTTGGGTCTATCCGCGGCCGGAAAATTTGGGCCTGACATTGGACGCCGAGCAAGGTGATCGCGTCGTCAGCGTGCTGGCAAATTCGCCCGCCGGGAAGGTGGGACTGAAGGCGAAGGACGTGCTGCGCCGCATCGGGAAAGTGCCGATCGCGTCAGTTGCCGATGCGCAATACGCGCTCCAGCAAGCGCCGAAGAAAGGCGAACTGGCGATCGTTTGGCAGAATGGCGAGCGTGAGAAACGAGGAATCATCGTGCTCCAGGATGGCTGGCGCAAGACCGACGTTTCCTGGCGCTGGTCGCTCAAGAGCCTGTCGCCCAATCCCAGCATCATCGGCGAGGACCTCGATCTCGAGGGCCGAAAGCGGCTTGGCTTGAAACCGGAGCAGCTAGCGTATCGGCACATGAACTTCCTCACGCCGACCGCGCGTCACGCGGGACTGCTGGCGAATGACGTAATTGTCGGTATCGATGATCAAATGCTGACGATGAACGCCCGACAATTCGAGACGCACGTTCGGCTCTATTGCAAAGTCGGACAAGAAATCACGTTGAATGTGTTGCGCGGCAACGAACGCGTGAAAGTGAAGTTGAAGCTGCCGGAGTAACGAGTGTTCGTTTAGCGCTCGCGTGCCGTGGTGCGAGCGCTAAACGAGGACGGCTATTTTTTTTCCTCGAACTCCGCGTCGATCACATCGTCGCCGCCGGGTTTGGCGCCGGCTGCCGCGGCACCGGCGGGTTGTTCGCCCCCCTGGCCCGCGAAACGAGCAAGAGCCTGGGCAGCCGCTTGCAGGTTGCTGATCGCCTGGCGGATCGCTCCCACATCGTTGC
Organism: Planctomycetia bacterium; assembly: GCA_005799265.1. Lineage (GTDB taxonomy): Bacteria > Planctomycetota > Planctomycetia > Gemmatales > Gemmataceae > SIAQ01. Next base: position 2,247 of record SYHD01000197.1, read on the forward strand.
CCTGGGCGGCTTCCTTGACCTTGTCGATGGCCGACTTGATCGGCGCCTTATCGCCGTCGCTCAACGCCCCGCCGCTTTTCTCAAGCTGCCGCTCGACCTCGCGGATGGATCGGTCGGCCTGGTCCTTGATCTGGGCCACTTCGAGCTTCGTCTTGTCGGCGTCGGCGTTCATCTCGGCTTCGCGGCGCATCCGTTCGATATCATCCTTGCTCAGGTCGCTGGAACGTTCGATGCGAATGTCCGCTTCCTTGCCGCTGGCCTTGTCCTGCGCGGTAACGTGCAGGATGCCGTGGGCGTCGATGTCGAACGTCACCACGATCTGTGGCGGTACGCCTCCGCGCGCCGGCGGCAGATTCTGCATGTTGAATTCGCCCAGAAGCCGATTGTCGCTTGCCATGGGCCGTTCGCCCTGGAAGACAGGGATCATGGCCGTGGTTTGATCCTCGCGGCGTGCGAAATCGTCGCGCGTTTTTTTCGTCGGGATGGTCGTGTTCTTTTCGATGATCTTGACCATTTCGCCGCTGGCGACGCCGATGCCCAAC
>SYHD01000198.1 GCA_005799265.1 Planctomycetia bacterium
AGCTCGAGGTGCACGCTGGCGGGTAGAAAATGTAGACAAGATGGCCGGTTTGTGCTGCCTACGCAGCAGCACCTACTGGAACGCGTACTGGCAATCGGTCAGCTAACCATCCATCCAGTGCCGGAATCTGCGGGCACACCCCGTGAGAACGAGCGGGTGCGAACTGCCCTTTACTCCGGGTTCCCGGCACTGTATTAGAGGACCACTTCGCAGCAGCTGCCAAGCTCCGCACGGATCGCGGAGTTGCTCACCTGGGCAGCGTTCAGGGAGGATGTCGTATCGTGTCGCTTTTTCTCGAATTCGCCGTCTTCGTCGCAACGATCAGTGGCCTATTGATCGGCGGTATGTGCATTTACTGGGTCAAAGTGCGACCCAGTGCGAGGCGAGCACGCTGGGGCGGCCGGCTCTTCATCGTGACGCTTTTGAGCCTTGGAGCGACCGCGTTGATGGCTGCACTGGTCCGAGCGGATGGTCTGGCGCCGCTTGGTCTTCTGTCGGGTCTGCTCATCGCGGGAATGCTATGGGACAGCCCCATGCCCTCGCTGGATGACGAGACAGTCTCTTGACGCAGCCTACCCCTATTTCCTCGGCCACGCGACGCCGCCCCTGCCGGGGAGTGCGGATCTAACTGCGCCCGTATGATAGTGCCGCCGCCACTATCGTGCGCTCTTGCCTAGTCTTCCAAACAAACCAAAAAAATCGAAGTTTCGTATTGCGACGGCACGAAAGAGATAATAGGATAGCGGTGGATGTGAACTTACACACACTCTAAGGGGGGTTACCCGTGCTCAACCTGCTTGGTTCCTCGATGAAGTTCTGCGATGGCATGAGCCGCCGCAACTTTCTGCAAATCGGCGCGTTCGGCGCCGGCCTGACGCTGGCTGACATGCTGCGCGCCAAGGCCCAGGCCAGCAACGTCCCCGATCGCGTGGGCGCCTCGACGCCGACGAAATCCGCCATCATGATCTACCTGCCCGGTGGTCCGTCCCACTTGGACATGTACGACATCAAGACCGAAGCTCCCGTCGAATATCGCGGCGAGTTCCGCGCCATTCAGACGAACGTTCCCGGCGTGCAGATCTGCGAACATTTCCCGCGTCAAGCTCGCATGTGGGACAAGCTCTCCTGCATTCGCTCCATCGTCTCCGTCGATGAACACTCCGATAGCCTGGTCATGACCGGCTACAGCGAAAACACCAACCGCATCTCCCATCATCCGTCGTTCGGCTCCGTGATGTCGCGCCTGCGCGGCAACGCCAACGCCGACATTCCGCCTTTCGTCAGCCTGCGCGGCATGTCGATCGGCTGCGAACCTGGCTACCTCGGTGTCGCGCATCGCGCCTTCCAGCCGAGTGGTGCTGGCATGGCTAATCTCACGTTCCCCGCCGGCGTCAATACGGAACGTTCCGGCGATCGCCGCGACCTTCTCGAACGCTTCGACACCACACGTCGTGAAATCGACCAGACCGGCTCCATGCGCGGCATGGACGCTTTCACGCAGCGCGCCTTCGACATGGTCGCCTCCGGCAGCACTCGCCGCGCTCTCGACCTGTCCGCCGAAGATATGCGTACCCGCGATCGTTATCGCGGTATCGAGCAGTTCCTCACCGCGCGTCGGCTCGTCGAGTCCGGCGTCGGCTGCGTTACTCTCGCCTACGGCGGTTGGGATACGCACGAACGCAACTTTGAAACCCTCCGCCGTCAGCTGCCGGAACTCGATCGCGGCATCGCGAATCTGGTTCAGGATCTGCACGATCGCGGCATGGATCGCGACACCGCCGTTGTCGTTTGGGGCGAGTTCGGCCGCACGCCGCGCGTCAACGGCAACATGGGCGGCCGCGATCACTGGGGTCCACTCATGGGCGCGATGGTTGCCGGCGGCGGTCTCCGCATGGGTCAGGCGATTGGCGCCTCCAGCGCTCGCGGCGAATACCCGCGCGATCGCCGTTACTCCGCCTCGCAGGTTCTCAGCACGCTTTATCGTTCGATGGGCATCGACGCCTCGATGACCTTCCCGAACGGCAGCGGCCGACCGATGTACATCCTCGACGACCGCGAACCGGTCACCGAGCTTCTGTAATCGACAAGTTGAACGACTGAAGGAAAGCCCGATGGCGAAACGGCCATCGGGCTTTTGTTTTTCCCCAAACGCCTCACTGGTCGAGTGAGGATGCCTACTTGAACTTGAGCGTCGAAACCACGATGTGATACAAACAAGTTCAATGCCCCGCCCCAATGTGCATGGATGCACCGTATGGTCGATCGTTCGCTTGATCTTGGCTCGTACTTGCTTCGCCAGCGCTGGCTGATAGTCGTGCTCGCCTGCGTGTTCCTTGCCGTTCATGTTCAATACACGCTCAAGCTTCGCCATTCCGAGCACGGAAACCGCTCCGCCTTTCTTCGTTGGCGCGCGCCGCTCGCCGAGCTCGACGACGGCGTCAACGTCTGGGAAAAGTATGCCCACCCTAACACGCCGTTGACGACGATCCTGCTCAAGCCGTTTCTCGACCTGCCGCCGATGCTTGGATCGAGCTTGTGGTTTCTTTGCAAGTCTGTGCTCGCCTTGGCGTCGATTCTCGGTATGCTCATGTTGCTCGATTCCGCGGAACGCCCAATTCCGCTTTGGGGCAAAATGCTCGCCGTCGCGCTCAGCATCCGTCCGATCGCCGGCGATCTCATGCACGGCAACGTCAATCTGCTGATCCTGTTTCTTATCGTGGCGATGCTCATCGCGACGCTGAATCGGCATGGCATGCTCGCCGGTTTGTTGCTTGGATTCGCGATCGCTTGTAAATTGACGCCCGCGCTGTTTCTTTTTTACTTCCTCTGGAAACGCGCCTGGACCACGCTGCTCGGCGCCGGCGTCGGCCTGTTTGTGTTTGTTCTTCTTCCTGGCGCGGTGTTCGGCTGGAACAACAACCTAACCTATTGGCAGAGTTGGCGTCATCAAATGGTCGCGCCGTATGCCGCCGGGATCGTATCCAGTGAGCACAAGAATCAATCGCTGCCGGGGCTGTTGCATCGCATGCTCGGTGCTGAGCCGTCGTTTTCCGAATACGACGGCGATGTCAAGATCGTGCTGGAGACGCACAATCTCGTCTCGTGGGATCGTCAGGCCGTGCAAGGGATGATTCTCGCGTCGATGGTCCTATTCTCTTTTGCCGCGATGGGTTTCTGTCGGGCGTCGATGAGAGATCCGCCTCGGCTGGAGCTAATCGCCGAGTTCAGCGTCGTCATCCTGGGCATGCTGCTTTTTTGCGAGCGGACATGGAAGCACCATTGCGTGACGTTGCTGGTGCCGTTCTGCGTGCTGGCGTACGTCGTATCGAACGGCAGCTTCGCGCGAGGTCAGCGTTGGTGCGCGGGAATCGCACTTGGGCTCACCTGCTCGTTGATGCTCTCGACCAGTACCGCTGTCTTCGATCAACATCTTGACGCGCACGAGCGCGTCGGCAAACTCGCGCAAGTCTACGGCGCCTATGTGTGGGCATTTCTGGTGCTGCTTGCGAGCATGTTCATCATCCTTCATCATTGCCGCCTGAGTGTTGGTGTTCGCGAACTCGAGTCCGAGCGCTAAGCCGCAAGCGCTGGCCGCCGTCTTTCCTTTCGGCCGACTCCATATAACATTGCTGAATCGAGCGTACGAGAGGAAGGAATCGGCATGTCCACGGAAACATCCACCACAACCATAAGTTGGCCGACGCTGTCGATGGCTGATCGGCGCGTGCTCGGCGTCATGGTCGAAAAGGCGAAGACCACGCCCGACGTATATCCGATGAGCCTCAACTCGCTGATGACCGGGTCGAATCAGAAGAGCAATCGCGAACCGATCATGAACCTGAGCGAGGAGGATATCGAAACGACGTTGATGGCCATGCAGCCCAAGGGCTACGTCACGCGCATCCAGGGCGGCCGCGTCGAACGCTGGCGGCATAACCTCTACGACCTCTGGAGTGTCAACAAGGTTGAACTCGCCATTCTCACGGAGTTGCTGTTGCGCGGCCCGCAAACCGAGGGCGAACTGCGCCAGCGTGCCAGTCGCATGGAGCCGATCGACGATCTCGACTCGCTTCGTGCCGCGTTGAGACCAATGCATGAGCGTAAGCTGATCGTTTTCCTCGGCGATGAAGGGCGGCGCGGCACGCTTATCACGCACGGTTTTCATGCGGCCAAAGAGCTCGAAATGCTCAGGTCGCGCGCGCCGGTCGAGGACATCGTTGCCGCCACGCCGGTTCGCGCGATCCCGACGGTTGACCAGGATCGTGTGGGCAAGCTCGAAACGGAGTTGCGCGAGACCAAGCAAGAACTCGCGTCGCTGCGAACGTTCGTACAACAACTGCAAGAAACGCTGAACTTGACCAGGACGCAGCTACAGGCGCTCAAGGAATCGCTTGGCGCTTAGCAAGGCGAAATCGAAAGTACCCATGGACCGACTCAACAAGTATCTAGCGCACGCCGGTGTCGGATCGCGGCGTCATTGCGAATCGCTGATCCGCGCGGGCCGTGTCTCAATCGACGGCGAGGTGGTCACCGACCTGGCCACGCGCGTCGCGCCCGAACAAGAGGTGCATCTCGACGGTGAACCCGTTCACGCCGAGAAATTCGTCTACTGGCTCGTCAACAAGCCGCGCGGATACTTGTGTACCAATCATGACCCTGCCGGCCGGCCTCTCGCAATCGATATCGTGCCGCACATCTCGCAGCGCGTCTACACGGTCGGCCGACTCGATGAGGACAGCGAGGGCCTCTTGCTGCTGACCAACGACGGCGAGTTGGCCAATCGTCTGATGCACCCGCGCTACGGCGTCGAGAAGAGCTACCTCGCTCTGGTGGCTGGTATTCCGTCGCCCGAGGATCTCCGGAAGCTGCTCGAAGGCGTTTACCTCGCGGAAGGGCATGTCAAGGCTCGCTACGTCAAACGTCTCCGCAAACAAGGCGACAGTACTTGGCTGCGCATCGTACTCGCCGAGGGCAAGAACCGTGAGATTCGCCGCATGCTCGCCAAGCTCGGGCATAAGGTCCTGCGTTTGCGGCGCATCGCCATCGGCACGGTCGATATCGGCAGCCTGCAGCCGCGCAAGTCGCGCCTGTTGACGCCGCGCGAGTTGAAGGCATTGCAGAAATTGGCGGCCAAAGTCCCGTAAGGCAAACGAGACTGCTTGCCCTGCAATAGAATAAGCGAATGAGCTTTCAGCAACACTCCACGCCCGTTCTTGCCAACTTCGCACTGGCGAAAAACACCTATTTGATCCGGCTTCAATGCCCCACGCTCGCGGCGGCGATTCGCCCCGGTCAATTCGTGATGATCCGCTCGCCGCGCAGCACCGATCCGCTTCTGGCTCGGCCGTTCGCCCTCTATGACACCCGTCTCGATGAACGCGGCACGCCGATCGGCATCGATGTCGTCTATCTCGTCGTCGGCAAAATGACGACGTTGTTAGCCAATCTCAAGGCCGGCGATTTGCTTGAAGTATGGGGTCCGCTCGGCAATGGGTTCCCTGACCCAATCGGCGATCAACACGTGGCCCTCGTCGCCGGCGGCATTGGGCAGACGCCTTTCCTGGCTCACATCCGCGAACTGCTCGGTACGCGCGGCTACGGCGGCAGGACAGCGAAACCACGCGTCAAACAAGTCTCGCTCTATTACGGCGTTCGCTCCGCCGATTTGGCTGCCGGCGTGGGCGACTTCCGCGCCGCCGGGGCGACCATCCATCTCGCGTCCAACGACGGCACGCTCGGCCATCACGGCTTCGTCACCGATCTGCTTGCATCGCATGTTCCTCCGCAGCACCTTTATGGCTGCGGCCCTGAACCGATGCTGCACGCCCTCGCAACTCAAGCTGAAGCGCGCAAGATCCCGTGCCATTTGTCGCTGGAGACGCCGATGGCGTGCGGCGTCGGCATTTGCTTCAGCTGCGTGACGCCGGTGAAAACGAGCGACGGTTGGGACTACAAACGGGTGTGCGTCGATGGGCCGGTCTTTGACGCAGCGTGCTTAAAGTGGTGAGTTGGTGTTTCAGAGCCTGAAGCGTGAGCGAAGGAATTCTCCTCCTTCGCTCACGCTTCAGGCTCTGAATTGCGTCAAACGATTCGGAACGGCGAATAGAGTGCCCGGATATTACCCGCTCGTTCGGCGTGTAGTTCCGCTTCCTCCGAACGTCCCGTTTTGAAGAGCAGATCGGCGAGATTCTCCATCACTTCCGCGAGCGCTGGATGTTCCGGCGCCATGTATTCCTGGCGCAAACGCAATGCGGCCCGCAAGCACGGCTCAGCGTCGGCGAACTTGCCTTGCGCCTTGAGGATCGTGGCGAGTTGATTCAAGCCCCCGCAGGACGCCGGCATCTTTGGCCCCGCGATATTTTCCGTCAGCGCCAGTGATCGGCGTTGATTTTCAAACGCGCTTCCAACTCAGCAAGCCGCCGTTCCAGGACGGCAATGCGAGCGTCTCGTTTGTCACAACCAGGGCAACTGGGTGCATCCATGCCGACATACTACAAAAACGGCCCGTGCGTAGCTGCGCCAGTTTTCAATGATGAACGGTTACATCGATTGTTTACAAATGGTGAAACAATTTGTACGCCTCTTTGTAGCGATCAACAACATAACTGTTGACGTAGAAAAGATTCTTCTTCAGGACTTCCAGGTGGCGTTTCTGGTCTGACTTGTCTTCCTTGATGGCGTCTTCCAGCATCTTGACGTAGCTATCCCCCACCTTGCCGAAAGTTCCCTTGTAGGCATTCCATTTTTCGAGAATCTTCTCTCTGTCTTTGGTCGTCGCACCAGGAGAATAGAAGAGGCGATCGATCTTGTCGATGTCCTTCAGGGCATCCTCGATGCCCGAGGATTTACGCCAGCGGACGAAGAGGAACGTTCCCTTCGCCGCCGGCTTCTTTAGGCCCGAGTCCCTCTCGAAGGTCTCTTTAAATTTTTTCCACATTTCCAAACCAATCATGGATTTTTCCTTGGAACAATGATCGACTCCGGAACAAAATCGACTGCAAAAAAAAACTACGAGAAATCGTCACGGTTGTCAAGCATTTTTGCCCAGAGTTCGCGCAGACCTCCCGATCGTTCACTCATGGTCGTGCGACGCATGGACGGCGCGAATCTGCTCGGCCCGGCCAAGGCAGCCTTCCGCCTCCTGACAGCGGCCCATGCTGAGCAGGAGTTCAGCGAGATTCTCCAGCACGTCCGCGAGCGCTGGATGTTCCGGCGCCATATACTCCTGGCGCAAACGCAATGCGGCCCGCAAGCACGGCTCAGCGTCGGCGAGCTTGCCTTGCGCCGTGAGGATCTCGCCGAGTTGATTTAAGCCGCTGCTCGACGCCGGCATGTTCGGACCCGCGAGTTTCTCGATCAACACCAATGATTGACGTTGCAGCGCCTCCGCCTCGGTGAGTCGGCCTTGCAACATTTGGACAAACGCCTGCATTTCCAAAAAGTTCGCCATAAGAATCGACTCTGGTTCGCCTGTCTGTGGCAATTCTGCCAGCGCATGTTGCAGCAGCGTTTCCGCTTCGGCAACGTTCTTTCGTCGCGCACATAGCTGCGCGAGTTCCAGCGTGCGGGCAATACGCTCCCGCCCGCTTGCGGCGATCTCATAGGCCCGTCGATAAAACGGCTCCGCGGCAGCGTCGCGCCCTTGCTCGCTCGACACCCGGCCAAGCAGGACCAGGCACTCGGCTAATTGTGCCCGCGCGGGTTTCCGTTTACCCTCCAGCGTCACCAACACTTTTTGCAGAAGTGGCTCCGCCTTCGCGTACTGGGCGATCGATACATACACGCTCGCCAAGAGCAACATCGCATGCATCGTGAACGCGTGCTCGCTGCCGCAGGCTCTCTCGGCCGTTGTGACTCCCTGCAGGCCGAACGCTTCCGCGTCATCGATGTTGCCCTGGGCGCGCGCAGCTTGAACGAGCCAGATCAGCGCAGACCCGCGCCGCAAATCGTCCGGAGCAAAGAGCTCCGCAAGACACAACGCCTCGCGCAAATTTCCTTCCGCCTCGACATAGCTCTTATTGCGGAATGCTTGTACGCCGCGGTGGAACTGCACCCAGTAGCGGAGATCGCGGTAGAAAAAAACGGGCACGACAATCGCCGCGATGCCAAGAAGGCCCACGATCCACCAGGCCTCGAAGAAGGCAGCTACGCCGGCGCTGGCGAGAATCAGCAAAATCGCTACCGATACGATCGGCCCGCTGTAGAGACGCAAAAAATTGCGGACCGAGATTTCATTCATGGCAAAACGGGGAGTGCGGGAATCGACGGCAATTGCTATTGTAGGAATAGGGAAACCATGAAATTCGACCCCGCAGGCTCGCTGCGCTCGCCTGCGGGCTTGGGAGGAACATATGCTTGTCGTGATGCAGAGCCATGCGACGCCCGCACAGATCTCCGTCGTCTTGCAGGCAATTCGCGACCTCAAGCTGACGCCGCACCCGTTGCCCGGGGCCACGCGGACCGCCATCGGCATCACGGGCAACGTCGGCGCCGTCGATTCACGTACGCTCGAAGTGCTGCCCGGCGTCTCCGAGCTGATTCGGGTCACCAAGCCATTCAAGCTCGCCAGCCGTGAGATGCACGAGGCGGACACGTACGTCAAGATCAACCCGTTAGCCGGACGCGCAAGCGACGGATTGGGGAGTCCGTCGCTTGCGCGTCCGGCTAACAGCGAGACCGTCATCGGCCCCGGCACGCTCACGATGATCGCCGGGCCTTGTTCCGTCGAGACCGAGACGATGATCCTGCGCACAGCCGAATTCCTGATGGAGAATGGCGTGCGGTTGATGCGCGCCGGCGCGTTCAAGCCGCGCACCAGTCCGTATTCGTTCCAGGGCATGGGACTCGAAGGCTTGAAGATTCTCGAAAAAGCTCGCCAAAAGACCGGCATCGGCATCGTCACCGAACTCATGGACACCGAACACGCCGACGCCGTCGAGCATTCGGCCGACATCATTCAGATCGGCACGCGCAACATGCAGAACTTTAGCCTGCTCAAACGCGTCAGCCTGACACGCAAGCCTGTCCTGCTCAAACGCGGCATGTCGGCAACGCTAGAGGAATGGCTGATGGCCGCCGAGTACGTCATGGCGGGCGGCAACTACAACGTCATCCTCTGCGAGCGCGGTATCCGCTCCTTCTCCGATCATAGCCGCAACACCCTCGACTTGTCTGTAATTCCCCCCGCGAAGAAGCTGTCGCATTTGCCGATCATGGTCGACCCCAGCCACGGCACCGGTAAGCGCGATTACGTGCCCGCGATGGCGCTGGCGTCGCTTGCCGCCGGCGCGGACGGACTGTTGATCGAGGCGCATCCCGATCCCGATCATGCGGCGTCGGATGGAGCGCAATCGTTGTCGTTCGAGGGTTTCAAGAAGCTGCTCGAATCGCTGAAGCGGCTGGCGGAGCCATTGGGCAAGCGCCTGAACTGACGTAAGTCGATTATTTCGTGGGGTCGGCTATGCGAAGGAATATCGTCGTCGCGTTGATGGTGTTTTCGGTCGTCGTTACGGCGGTGCTTGTTTTGACTGGCTGTCTTGGTACGGAGAAGACGGCTGTTGTGTACTCTGGCGAAACGCCGCGCTACGATTGCAACCTAATCACGTAACGGCTCGCCCTGGACGACAAACGGCGGTCATTCCTCGAATCGGGAAGTTGCCGTCGTCGTGTGGCAGCGTAGCGCCTACATTAGCAACACCCAAATCTTCGAGTCCGAATCAGGAGATACAGCATGCGCAAGACGATCGGAATTCTCGTATTTCTTGGCTTCGTTGGCGTTGTTCATTCCGGCGACGACGATGCCATCGCCATCGTCAACAAGGCGATCAAGGCGTCCGGAGGCGAAGCCAACCTCGCCAAGTTCGACACGATGAGCTGGAAGGAAAAAGGCACATACTACGGCATGGGTGTCGGCCTGCCCTATATCGGGAACTTCGCGATCTCGAACCAGGACAAGTTCCGTATGGAAATCGAAGGCGTCTTCACCCTTGTGGTCAGCGGCGATAAGGGCTGGATATCGAGCATGGGTGAAGTGAAGGAGATGGCCGCCGAGCATTTGGCCGAGCAGCATACGATGTTGCGCGCGGGCTGGATCGGGTCGCTGTTGCCGCTCAAGAAGGAGGCGTTTGCGTTGAAGATGCTTCCCGACGCCAAGGTGGGGGATGCGTTGGCCAGCGTGGTACTGGTGACGCGCAAGAATTATCCCGACGTGAAGCTCTATTTCGACAAGAAATCGGGCCACCGCGTCAAAAGCGAATATCGCAACAAGGCGTCCGATTTGAAATTCAAGGAAGTGACGATGGAGTTGTATTATAGCGACTACCGCGTCGTGGACGGCGCGAGTCTGCCGCACAAGGTCGTGCTCAAACGCGACGGCGGCCGCTACGTCGAAGCGGAGTCTGTCGAGATCAGGGCGGCGGCGAAACTCGATCCGAAGACGTTCGCGAAACCGCAATGAGGTGCTTCATGCGCCGCGCACTCTCCCTGACATTGTTCGCGTTCGGCCTGACGTGTTCGTATGCCGCCCAGGACGCGATCCGGCCGACGGGAACTTGGGCCGTAATCGAGTACGATCAAAATGGCGAACGGGCGCCCGCGGACATCGTCAAGCAGATGAAGGTCGTGATCCAGGCCGAGCGGATCATCATCCAACCGCGCATCGTTGCGCAGTACAAGCCGACATTCAATGGCTCCAAGAAGGCGGAGGTTGTCTTCAGCATCGAAGTGGACAAGAGCGATGAAGCGGGCTACAAGCTCGATCCGGCGAAAGGCCGCATCGATCTCGTCTGGCGTGGCGCACGTGGCGAGACCAAGACGACGCTCGGCATCTACGAACTTGACGCCGACGTTCTGAAGATCTGCTTCGCGCTGCCGGACAAGAATCGGCCCAAAAAGATTTCGGACAACCCTAAGGCGGGCGTCGTGCGCATGGTGCTGCTGCGTGCGGCGAAGTGAATTTTCCGTAAACCTGCTCGCCCTTGGTCTTGTCTGTTTCTCACGCCTTCCTACAATACAGAATTCCGTGGGATTCTTGATTGGATCGAGGTCTGCCATGAAAGTGCGTTCAAGCGTCAAGCGAATCTGCGAAAATTGCAAGCTGGTGAAACGGCAAGGGCGCGTGTTCGTTATCTGCACCAATCCGCGTCACAAGCAGCGTCAAGGGTAAATCCTGCTTGGGGTCTAGCGCTCGCATGAGGCCAAGCGAGCGATAAACCGCAAGCGGCCGACAGGAGACATGGAATGCCGCGTATTCTGGGCGTCGATTTGCCGAATGAGAAGCCGACGCATGTTTCGCTCCGTTATATTCGGGGCATCGGTCCGACGACGGCGTTGGAAGTTTGCACCAAGGCGAAGGTCAATCCTCAGCGCAAAGCGAAGGATCTGACCGAAGAAGAAGTTGCCCGCATCGCCACCATCCTCGACCGCGAATACGTCGTTGAAGGCCAGCTGCGGCGTCAAGAACAGCAAAATATTCAACGCCTCAAGGAAATCGGTTGCTACCGTGGTTTCCGCCATCGCCGCAACCTGCCCTGTCGCGGCCAACGAACCCGTACGAATGCTCGTACACGCAAGGGGCCGCGCAAGACGGTCGCGGGCAAGAAGGGCGTCAAGGAACAGAAGGGTTGACGTGAGGTTCGCGCGAACGCTATTGTGGCACGACGCTCCGCGTCGAGAATCGCGAGGCGGACCGTCGCACCACAATGCCGCTTGCCGTTTGATTTCACGCCTGTACACTAGGCAGAATCTGAACACCCTGGGTTGAAACGCAGCCCGACCTTTTTGGGTCGGGCGATGTCGTTTCCTTGAGGATCAAGAGACGTGGCCAAGAGCAAAAAGAAAAAAACTCGCCGTAACGTCAGCCGCGGCATCGCGCATATCAAATCGACGTTCAACAACACGATTGTGACTATCACCGACACGAACGGCGATTGCCTGTGCTTTGCGTCGGCCGGTACGGTCGGCTTCAAGGGAAGCCGCAAGAGTACGCCTTTCGCTGCCCAGCGCGCCGCGGAAGTCGCTGCCGACCGCGCGACGAAGTTCGGCCTGAAGGAAGTCGAAGTGCGCGTCAAAGGCCCCGGCTCTGGCCGCGAATCGGCGATCACGGCGCTGCAAGCCGCGGGGCTATCGATCAAGGTGATTGAAGATGTCACGCCGCTGCCGCACAACGGCTGTCGGCCGCCGAAGAAACGGCGCGTGTAGCAATAATTTCGATGGGCCACACGAGCCCACAGCGCAGCAAGGGAAAACAAGACCCTTGTTAAGGCTGCGGTCTAGTGGAGGCCGTCGATGTCTGAGGAAAAGTTTAGAGTTGGGGACAAAACGGCCCGTTTCCTTACAGGACGCAGCGTCGCGATCCTGAAACGCCAGCCGTGAAATGACACGCGGTTTTGTCCTTGCAAAAGAAGGGTTCGTCTCGACCTATGGCTCGTCATATTGATCCGGTTTGCAGACTGTGCCGTCGCGAGGGCATCAAGCTCTATCTCAAAGGCAGCCGTTGCGAAAGCCCCAAGTGCGCCATCGAACGCCGCAATCAGCCCCCCGGCATGCACGTGCGCCGCGGCAAAATGACGGAGTACGGTGAACGTCTGCGCGAGAAGCAGAAGCTGAAACGATTCTACGGCGTGCTCGAAGCGCAATTCCGCCGTTATTTCCAATTGGCGTCGCGCTCGACCGGGAACACCGGCGAAGAGCTTCTGAGCATCCTGGAACGCCGGCTTGACAACGTCGTCCACCGACTTGGATTCGCGCCGTCCCGCGCGGCTGCTCGCCAGCTTGTAGCACACGGGCATGTCAAGCTCAATGGCAAGAACTGCAACATCCCGAGCTTGATCGTCAAGCCAGGCGACACCATCGCCGTCAAGAGCCGGCCCAAGAGCATGACGACTGTCAAGCTCAATCAACAAGCGCACATGGAGCCGATCCCTGATTTTCTAGAAATCACCGCGTCCGAACCCCCGGAAGGCCGCGTCGTTCGCGCTCCCGGCATGGGCGACGTGGATCCGCGTTTGAACAAGGACAAGGAGCTGCAAACGCAACTCATCATCGAATTCTGCTCACGCTAACTGGCAACATGTAAGCGAGAACCAGGGGAGGCTAAGCGTCCCCTGGGAATCAACGAATCATAGCCCGGCTCTACAGGACGGCGCCGGGATTTACGCTCCCTTGGACCTTGGAGGCACTTTCATGCGTATCAAATGGCGCGGCCTGGAATTGCCGAACCGTCTGACTTGCGAGCGGGAGACGCTCACCGACACCTACGGAAAATTCTTTGCCGAGCCGTTCGAGCGCGGTTTCGGCGTGACCATCGGCAATAGCTTGCGGCGCGTGCTGCTGTCTAGCCTCGAAGGCAGCGCGATTACGCGCGTCAAGATCGACGGAGTTCAGCACGAGATCACCACGATCCAGGGAGTTGCCGAGGATGTGACCGACATCATCCTCAACATCAAGAGCTTGGTGGTCAAGAACTTGACCGATCAGACCAAGACCGTCAGCATCAAACGCAATCGTTACGGCGTGGTGCGAGGCTCCGATGTGATCACGGACGAAACCGTGCAAATCATCAACCCGGAGCACGTCATCGCGACCATGACCGACGACGTCGCCTTCAATGTCGAACTGACGGTCGAGAACGGCCGCGGTTATCGCACGTCGGACGACAACGTGGGCAAGGAACGTGAGATCGGCGTGATCCCCGTCGATTCGAGCTTCTCGCCGGTGGTACGCGTGAAGTACGAGATCGAAGAGACCCGCGTCGGCCAGAAGACGAACTACGATCGGCTGGTAATAGAAATCTGGACGAACGGAACCCTGAGCCCGCACATGGCTCTGGTTGAAGGGGCCAAGATCCTGCGCAAACATTTGAACCCGTTCATTCAGTACGCCGAACCGGGGCCCGAAATGGCGCTCGACGATCGCGCCGACACCGCATCCGCGGGCGACTCGGTCGATCACGAGCTCGAACGTAAGTTGAACATGAGCCTGGCCGAGCTGGAATTGTCGGTGCGGGCCACGAACTGTCTTGAATCCGAAGGCATCACCACGGTGCGCGATCTCGTGATCCGCACCGACGAGGAACTACTCGAAGTCCGCAACTTCGGCGAGACTACCCTGCGCGAGGTCAAGCAAAAGCTGACCGAACGCGGGCTGAACCTCGGCATGAAGTCGCCGATACGGAGATAGTGGTCAGTGGCCAGTGGTCAGTGGTCAGAAAAAACCGCTAGCCATTTGCCGCCAACCACGAATTGTGCTGACCACTGAACACTGACCACTGACCACTGGTTTGCCATGCGACACCGAAAATCAGGCCGAAAGTTGAACCGCAACGCCACGCATCGGCTGGCGCTGTTTCGCAATCTAACGATGGCGTTGATTCGCCACGAGCGCATCATCACCACCCTGCCGAAAGCGAAGGCGGTGCGTCCGTTCGTCGAAAAGCTGATCACGATCGCGCGCAAGAATACGCTACATGCGCGCCGCCTGGTGATCTCTCGGCTCGGGCCGATGGCCGAGGCGGCCGTCAAGCCGCAGAAGGATGACAAGGGCGAAGCTGACAATCGCACGGTCGTGCAGAAGCTGTTCTCGGAGATCGCGCCGCGTTTCGCGGATCGTCCGGGCGGCTACACGCGAATCCTCAAACGTCAACAGGTGCGCCTGGGCGACGCGGGCGCAACCGCCTATCTCGAACTCTTGAAAGCCGGCGAAACGCGCAGCCGCGCCAAGCCCGCGTATCAAGCCCCGGCGCCCGCTCCGCAAGTGGCCGAGGAACCGCCGGCTCCGACGTCCGAACCGGCCGCAGCTGATGTTCCGACGCCGGAACCGCAGGCGCAAACAGAATCTTCGCCGCCCGCCGAGGAAGCCAAGCCGCCGGCGAATCCTGCATGAGCAGTTGCCTTGGTCAAATTGGAAAGCCGATCCAGAAGTGATCGGCTTTTTTTTTCATTTCACGCAAAATGAGTCTCACCCTAATTCCCACGCGACGCATTTCGGCCCCGCGTTGACGATAGGCGTTGCGCCAATTTGCGATTGATTACCTGCGCTCTCGTGAATGTGTCCGCATACCACCAGACGCGGCTGCACACGCAGGACCGTATCGCGAATGGCGACGCTGCCGAGCTTCTTCCCGCGCGAGGAGACATCGACCGCGCCTTTGGGCGGCGAGTGCGACACGAGCACGCAGTCGGCCGGACAGTTCGCGAGCAGCTCGGCGGCTTGCTCTTCGGTGAAATCGTAACTCCACGAGCCGAAGGGCGTGACGGGGATGCCGCCGCCGATGCCGAAAAAGTCCACGCCCGCGATCGTTGTTTTCGTTCCGTGCAAAATGCGTGCGTTCGGCCAAGCGTGGCAAGCGTCCGTCAATTCCTCGGTTGATTCGTTGTTGCCCGCGACGAGAATCGCCGGTTGCTCGATGTCTTTGAGCACGTCGATGCAGTGCTTCACGTCGCGGCGGAGGTTGCCGAAATCGCCGGCGCCAATGACGATGTCGAA
The DNA here is from genome assembly GCA_005799265.1 of Planctomycetia bacterium. Lineage (GTDB taxonomy): Bacteria > Planctomycetota > Planctomycetia > Gemmatales > Gemmataceae > SIAQ01. The sequence continues at coordinate 15,484 of SYHD01000198.1, forward strand.
ACGGGGCGCTCGCTCGACGATTCGTCGGGCCGCGTCGGTATTCGCATGCAGATCGCTGAAGAGTAGCAATTTCACGGACAATTCTCACCTCGCGGCCTTGACGTTCAAACAGACGATCCGCTCGCGGTCGCGCACGTACAGTCGGCCATCGGCAAGCACGGGGACCGACCAGCATTCGCGATCCTGAGCGGTGTAACGAAACTTCGCCTTCTCCACGTACTCGCGCGGCGTCGCTTCGGCCAGGGCGAGGAACCCGTTGGCGCCGTAGACGATTAGTTGATCGCCGACGAGCAGCACGGAGCCTTTGTCGAAGCCGCGCGTGTCCCAGAGGGTTTTGCCGGACTTGAAATCCATGCACACGAGGGTGCTGTCGTCGAAGCCGTACAAGTGATCCTTGAGGCGCACGCAGGATGAATGGTGATTGCGCATCTTGGCCGGCTTGCGGTAGGCTGGGGTCGCCTCCCACGCGTCATCGTTCTTCGTGATCCGTACCATCATGCCGCCTTTGTTATAGCTGGAGGAGATGAATACGAAATCGTCAATGACGATCGGCGTAGCGATGTTCGTTTCGTTCTCAATGGGCCAGGGGAAATCCCACAATCGTTCGCCGGTGGTCGGCAACACGCTGATGAGCCGTGTGCCAGTCAGAAAGAGGATTTGCCGTTGTCCGTCAATGGTGCAGGCGATTGGCGAGCTGTAGCTGGCCGAGTCGTCGTGTTTCTGCCACAGGATATTGCCGGTTTTTTTGTCGAGGGCCGCGAGGGCGGCGCCGTTGCGGCCGCCGGGCATGATGAAGATGCGGTCGCCTTCCACAAGCGGCGAGAAGGCTACGCCCCAGCGTGGACTCGGCGCGGAAAACTCCTCGAGCAGTTTCTTGGTCCAGACGAGTTTGCCCTTGGCATTGTTTGTGTCGGCTTCCAGGCAATGCATGATGCCGGTGCCGCCGACCGTGTAGATTAAGTTCTCGTCAATGCTGGGCGTCGAACGCGGGCCGTTGCCGTAGCTGTTTTTGAACGCGCACTCGTAGGAGTAACGCCAGATTTCGCGGCCCGTCGCGGCATCCCAGCAGATTACCGATTCGTTGGGCCCGTCCTGAAAGATGGTGAAGACCCGGCCCAGCGCAACGGCGACGCTTGAGAATCCTTCACCGATCTTGGCCTGCCAGAGTTCCTTCGGTCCGTCTTTGGGCCATTCGGTGAGGATGCCAGTCTCGGTGGAGATGCCGTCGCGATTGGGGCCACGCCATTGCGGCCAAACGTGCGTGGCATCCTTCGCCTCCGTACGTTTGATTTCCTCGAACCTGCGTTCGGTTAGTTCCTGAATCGGCCCGGGGTCGATCGGAAGCCGGCGATAATGGTAGTAGGCCAAGCCGACGAAAATGGACAGGAACAGTGTGATGGCCAGCCAATCGAGCAGTCGGCCAAGACGGGGACGGCGAGGGTGAATTGACATAGAACGACCTCCGTGCGAAGATGTGATCTTTGTCGAAGGATTCTTGCTGGTTGTCAACCCTGTTTTCGTCTAGCGTTCGCGTGACGCCACTCGATCACGGTGTTCCCTGCGTGAAAAGGATCGCCGATTCATGAGTACCCCCGGCCGCCGTTTGCGCGACGCCTGGCAGCGTCAACCGATTGCCATCCCCGGCGTGTTCAACGCCCTCGTCGCCAAGATCGCGGCACGCCTTGGCCATGACGCGATCTATCTCTCCGGCGGCGCGCTTTCCGCGGCGTATGGGGTGCCGGACGTCGGCCTGTTGACGTTGTCCGAGTTCGTCAACGAAGCCCGCACCATCGCCCGCGCGACGACGCTACCGCTTTTGTGCGACGCCGACACCGGCTTCGGCGAAGCGCTCAACGTCGAACGCACCGTGCAGCTATTCGAGGACGCCGGTGTCGCGGGCATTCATCTCGAAGATCAGGAGTTGCCGAAACGCTGCGGCCATCTTTCGGGCAAGTCATTGGTCACGGCCGAGGGCATGGTCGCAAAGTTGCGTGCCGCCGTCGCAGCGAAGCGCGATCGGGATTTCGTCATCATCGCCCGCACTGACGCCCGCGGCGTTTTCGGCATGGACGAAGCGATTCGCCGAGCCCGGTTGTATTTGCAAGCCGGCGCCGACGCGATCTTCCCGGAGGCACTTGAGACACCCGACGAATTCGCGACGTTCGCCAAAGCCGTCGAGGCGCCGCTGCTGGCGAACAACACCGAGTTTGGCCGCAGCCCGAATTTGACGGTCGAGGCGTTCGGCTCGCTCGGCTATTGCATGACGCTGTTTCCGCTGACGGCCTTCCGCGCTGCGTTGAAATCCGCGCGCGACACGCTCGCCGACATCAAGACGCTGGGCCATCAGCGCGAACGCATTCCGCAAATGTTGACGCGCGCGGAGTTGTATGATCTGCTGGGATATAAGGATTACGAAGTGCGCGACCTCTCCTACTTCGGATGAGTTAACCACAGATGAGCGCCGATGGAAAAACACACCTTGCGATAGGCTACATCTGACGGGATTCTCTATGCGAATATTCAATGTCTTTGCTGTCTTCTGGCTATTAGCTGTGTTTATCTGTGTTCATCTATGGTTCATTTCTCCGCGAGTTGACGCCCAGACGTCCGTGGCAAAGCTGAATCGTCTTGTGAAAATCACGGGCTTCCTCCAGCACCTACAATGGTCGCCCGACGGCAAAAAATTTCTCTTCACGCGCGTCAATTACGGCGGCAAGATGGGCCTGTGGACCGTCAACATCGACGGCTCCCAACTGACGCAACTCCTGCCCAAGGCGCCGGTGCCGCAGTTCGATGGCCAGTGGTCGCCCGACTCCAAGCGTATTATCTTCGTCTACGACATCCTGCAAGGCACCGACGGCAAATTGCAGATCGACACCATGAACGCTGACGGCTCCGGGCAGAAGAACCTGTTGCCGCACAAGAACTTCTTCGAGGAGTCGCCGCGTTTCTCGTTCGACGGAACGAAGGTTCTCTGGACCAGCACGCGGAACAAGAACCAGGACATTTGGATCATGGATGCCGACGGTAAGAACCAGAAAGCCCTCACCAACGACCCGGCCATCGACAACGCGCCGACGTGGTCCCCCGACGGCAAACAGATTGCTTTCACCAGCGCCCGCGCCGGCAATCTCGATATCTGGCTAATGAACGCTGACGGCTCGGGCCAAAAACGCCTCACCGACAATCCCAAGATGGACTACTGGCCGACATGGTCGCCCGACGGCAAGAAAATCGCCTTCACGTCGAACCGCAACGGCAATTACGAAATTTATCTGATGAACCCCGACGGCGCCGAGCAACGCAATCTCAGCCAACACCCCGGCAACGACAACTGGGCGGCGTGGTCGCCCGACTCGAAACGACTGGCGTGGATCTCGAATCGCGACGGGGAGTACGGGATCTACGCGGCGGATGTGCGCAAGTGAAGTGACTGGACCTGCGTGGTCGTTCGCCGCTATAATCGCGATGGGTTTATTATGGTTCAACTGAAAGGCGACCCATGCCCCTGAAAATCGAAGTCGAGCAAGAAGACGACGGTCGCTGGCTGGCGGAACTTCCCGACCTGCCCGGCGTCCTCGCTTATGGGCAATCGCGCGCCGAGGCAGTCGAACATGTTCAAGCGCTGGCGTTGCGAGTGCTTGCTGACCGACTCGATCATGGCGAGGCGATTCCCGATATCGATGCCGTTTTTGCGGTGACGCCATGAGCCAGTGGCGCTCGACCAAGGCAAGGCGCGTGCTCGCCGGATTGCTGCGCATCGGTTGGAGCCTCAAGCGACAATCTGGCACTTCGCATAAAGTCCTCGAGCGCGCCGGCTGGTCAGATTATGTCTTTGCGTTTCACGACAACGCCGAGATTGGTCCGCGCATGTTGTCGCGCATTGCAAAACGCACGGGATTGCAGTCGAGCGATCTGTAAAAAGGAGCAAGCATGGCGCCTTGATCGATTGCGCGGTCTGCGATTCGTTAACTAGGGCTAATGATTTTCAAGAGCTACCGAATATAACGATTTATCGAAGAACGCTTGCAACGATTCAGTTTCACGAGTAGACTTATCCAGAACTCCATGGGTCGCATGGGGTTGAATAGGAAGTGAATGCACCGCTACTCCGCCTTCCTCTATCCCACCTGAGGTCAGCATGTTTTCATTGACGGATCGTTCGCACACTCGCCGCGAGTTCCTCAAGGTCGGCGGTCTCGCCCTCGGCGGGTTGTCGCTGGCGAATCTTCTCGCGCTCAAGGCGAAGGCCGCCGAAACCGGACGCTTGACCACCGACAAGTCGGTCGTCTTTCTGTTCCTGCAAGGCGGACCGTCGCAGATTGAAACCTTTGATCCGAAGATGACCGCCCCCGTCGAGACGCGCAGCATCACCGGCGAAGTGCAAACGTCGTTGCCGGGCGTCACGTTCGGCGGCACGTTTCCGAAGCTGGCGGCGCGGGCGCATAAGCTGGCTGTGGTCCGCTCCTTCGCGTCGGGCAACGGCGATCACCAGAATTACATCTCGGTCGCCGGCGGCAACCCGATGCGCACGCCGATGGGGACCGTATACGCGCGCGTCGCCGGCGCCAATCATCCGCGCACCGGCATGCCGATGAACGTGCTCGTGCCGCCCGAAGCGACCGGGACCGACGTTCGTATCGGCACAAACTTTGAAACCGACGCCCTGCGTAAACTCGTTCACGCCAGCCAGAGCATGGGCGTAAGCTACGGCTACTTCGACCCGTCCGGCGGCGGCGAGCTACGGGCCAACCTCCAGCTGCGTTTGCCCCGGCAGCGCTTCGAGGATCGCCGCAGCTTGCTCAATCAACTCGACACGCTGCGGCGTGAAGTCGAATCGACCGGCGCCCTGACGCAGGCCACCGAATACGAACAACAAGCATTCGATATCATCGTACGCGGCATCGCTCAGGCATTCGACCTGTCGCACGAAGATCCGCGTCTGGTCGCCGCCTATGACACGAGCAATCAATTCACGCTTGCTGATGTGCACCGCTGGGGCGACATGCGGCGTTCGTCTAATTTGCTCGGCAAGCAACTGCTGATGGCTCGGCGTTTGTGCGAAGCGGGCTGCGGCTTCGTCACCGTCGTCGATGCCGGCTGGGACATGCACTCCAACGGCAATAGTCCGCGCAACCTTGGCGGCATGCAATGGCTTGGCCCGCAGGTCGATCACGCCGTCAGCGCGTTCCTCGATGACATCGAAGCACGCGGCCTGGGCGACAAGATCCTGCTCGTCATCTCCGGCGAAATGGGACGCACGCCGCGCATCAATCGCGACGGCGGCCGCGACCATTGGGGCAACCTGACGCCGCTTGTTTTCGCCGGCGGCGGCCTGCGCATGGGCCAGGTGATCGGCCAATCCGATCGGCAGGCGGGCGTTCCCGCGACGCAGACGTACACGCCGTCGCACCTATTTTCGACGGTGATGCACACGCTGTTCGACGTCGGCCAGGTCCGCGTCGCCCGGGAAGTGCCGCGCAACATTCTCGACGCGATCAACGCCACGACGCCGATCCGCGAGGTGTTCTAGGGATTGTAGCCAATACGCCTTTCGATTGTACGCCGCTCGAATATGGTTTTGCGCAGATGTAAAGTCGCTGCCGCGTGGAACCGAGAGCGGCGTTGCATTGCCCCCTTTGACAAATGAGGTCGTCAATCTCCTTGTGCTCAGGTCGTTGCCGCGATAAAATCACTTCGAGATGAAGCCGCCAAAACCCGGCCGTGCTCAAGTTACGTCTGGACTCCTAGGGTTTTGGCGGTTAACCTAAAAGGGTACGCTTCCACATCCTCGCGTGAAAAATGAGGTGCGAGAGCCATGGCCGTTCAAACGATGTGCCCAAAGTGCGACACGAATCATACTCTCTCCGACGACAAGTCTGGCAAGAAGATTCGCTGCAAAAAGTGCGCGGAACCCTTCACGGTCGGCGGCAACGGCAAGATGAACGGCAAGGCACACGCCTCTGAAATGGTCGAGATCGCCTGCCCGGAATGCGATGCGACCATGAAGGTACGCGGGGAATCGCTCGGCAAACGCGTTAAATGCAAGAAGTGCGAGGAAATTTTCACCGCCAAGGCCGCGAACGACGAGGATGACGACAAGACGGAGGATGAGGAAGAAGAAGAAAAAGTGAAGACCGCCGTGACGGCCAAAGAGCCCAAGATCAAACCCGCGAGTGTTAAGAAGAAAGATGACCAGGACGAAGACGACGACGAGAATGAGGAGAAAGGCAAGAAGGGCAAGAAAAAAAAGAACAAGAAGAAGAAAGGCGGGTTGCCCATCCTCCTCATCGCGGGGGGCGGCGGCGGTCTGCTGCTCCTGATCGCCTTGGCGATCGGAGGCTACTTTCTATTTGCCGGAGAAGCCCCACCACCGCCCGTCACCAAGAACAAAGATAAAGAGAAAAAGATCGAGAAGATCGACCCCAATAAAGATAAGGCCAAGGACCCGAAGGTTCCGGACGAGAAGGCGCCCAAGCTGGCGTTCACCATCAAGAACGATCCGGTTCCCAAGAAACGTCAGGAGTTGACTCTTGACATTACCAGCAAGCACGAGGTCATCCTCAAGGCCGTGAACTGGTTCAAGAACAAGGATAACCTTCCCGCCGAGGGCCAACCGGTAGTCATGATTAAACCTGACGACGCCAAGATTCTCGAGGAACTTCTCAAGCAGGCGCCGCTTTGGCTTCAGCAAGAATTGGCGGGCAAGAAGGTAGGAGCCTGGGCCGAGCATCCGAATCGGCAAGAGGTGGCCAAAGACCTGGAGAAGCTGATTGACCATCCCGCGCTCAAGCTCTTTGACGAAACCTGGGACGCCTGGACCAAATGGGCCACGGAGGAGGATCTGGAGCCATTGGCCCTTCACATCACGCGCGCGCCAAGGTCGGGAAACAAGCAATCGGTGATGCATGCGCTGGCGCGTATCAAGACCGAGGCGTCGGCGAAGGTCCAGGCTTCCTGCCTGCCGTCACCCGAACATGCCCTGGCGGTGGAGCTGTTGCGGAAAATGGGAGGCGAAGTCTGTGTGCCAGGGGTCTTCAACTACGTCTACTACAATGACCAATACGTCCGCGATGCCGCCTACGATCTGCTCCAGGGCTACGCGATCCACTGGGATGGCCCGGACCCCTTCACCAAGGCAAAAGCTGGCAGCATGGACGTACCCTGGCTGGAACTCCACTTCTATTCCGATAATCGCGCACTCATGATCAAGAAAGACGCCGTCACGACCTTCACCAAGAAGGGCGACCGCATGGAGGGAACCTATGTCTTCAACGCGGGAAAAGACGACAAGTCGGGAAAAGAATCAATCAAGGTTACGTTTGCAAACGGTGACGTGCTTACCGGAACGTTCGGCGTCAAGGCGGCGCTGAGTTGTAAATTGGAAGGCCCCAGCGCCAAGGAAAAAAAACAGGACTTCGTGAACTTCCCCCTCTCGCGCAAGGGAATTCCTTCGATCAAACTGCCCGGCGAGAAGATTACCTACTTGCCGTCGCAACCCCTGGCCAATGACAAGCTGCCTGCGGACAAGACGAACTGGCTGCTCGAGAAGAGCAACTATGCGACCGTGGTTGACGTGCCGCGTCTGCCCGTGCCGAAGGCCGACATCAACGTCGCCAACGTGGCGAATATTCTGAAAGGTGATGATCGCCTCGAAAAACTGGCGGCGATCGATTTTCTGCAGAAAGCACTCCTCGATGTGAAGGCATGGGAAGAGGTCTCGAAGGCGCTCGATACCAATATCGTGGATGAGAAGGACCAGTTCCTGCGCACCAACACGCTGATCGCACTGGATCGCTGGTCGAAAGAACCCAATATCGGCCAACTGTGCGCGGGCATCAAGAAAAACCTCAAGGAACTCACGATTACCCGCAAGGAGTTCGGCCTGACAGTCCCCGTTCCGGCCGATCATGAGCTGATGATCCAGGCGTTCGTGAAGATTCCGGACAAGGCCGCGTCGGGCAAAGCACTCATTGCCCTGCTTCCTGATCTCTACGCGAACTATCGCGCCAAATTCAAGAACTACCTGCTGTCGATGCCGAGCATCGAAGTACACAGGGATTCCTTGAAGTTCTTCAATCACAAGGAAAGCGATTTGCGGGATCTCGTTCGGCTCTCGATTTCCAAGTATCAGAAGGAATCAGACAAGAAGCTTTCCGACGACGAAATTTCCGAACAGTGCGCCACGGATATGACTAGCGAGAAAGAGGTCGCCCTCCCGGCATTGGACTTCATGGCAGGCACTCATCCAATACACAGTGATGCTAAAAAACGGATCGAGATCACGAAGAAACTGGTGCCCATCCTTGAGAGCGAGGACCCGAAGCTGGCTGCGGTGCGCGCCGCCGCCGGCCAGGTATTGACCAAATACTCGAAGGGCGACTTGCTGGCGGTCAACGATCCGGACGCTCCGCGCGACATGTTGAAGCTCTTCAACTACATCGAACCTGACGTGCGGGGCGTGGCGCGCCAGCTCGTTCTTTCGTTCAAGGCTGCCAAGCGCGTCAATGACGACGAAATTCTCGAGCAATGCTTGACGGATCTGGGCCGTACCCCGAATACGGCACTCGCCGCTCTAAACTGGGTCAAGGACGCTCCCGTGCACACCGACGCCAAGAAACGCGAAGAAATCCGCGCCCGCTTGCAAACGATTACCGAAGACGTGACGCCTGCCAATGGTTCGCTTCGACCGATCGCCATGGCGACCATCGCGAAATATGGTGGTATCAAAAAGTAGCTCCGGCCGCGCTGGACACGCTCCGTGCGGCATTCGTCGATCCTACCTGCTGGAATTTCACTTATGCCGCACCATGTTCGGTTTTGTGTTCTTGCGCTGGTTGTGTTCTCGCCTTCACTTGCCGTCAACGCCCAGGAAACGCGGAGCCTGACGATAGAAAGCGGGCGCACGGTCGTCCTGTCGGGGCGGGAAAGCTGGCAGCAAATTCTCGTCACCGGGCGCTACGCCGACGCCAAGACGCGCGATCTGACACGCGAAGTCCGCTACGAGTCGATGCCAGCCGGCGTCGTCGTTGTTGACGCCAACGGACTGGTGACGCCGATCAAGGAAGGCGCAACCACGCTGCACGCGAAGCTCGGCGCGCTGTCGGCGTCCGTGCAGGTCGTCGTCAAGGACATCGAAACGGAACGGCCCATCCACTTCGAGAATCAGATCGTTCCAATCTTCACGCGTTTCGGCTGCAACGCCGGCGGCTGCCATGGCAAGGCTGGCGGCCAGAACGGTTTTCAACTCTCTCTTCTGGGCTTTGAGCCGCAGGAGGATTTTGAATTCATCGTCAAGGAGGCGCGTGGCCGGCGCTTGCTCTTGAGCGCTCCTGAATACAGCCTGCTTTTGACGAAAGCGACCGGCCTGGTGCCCCATGGCGGCGGGAAGCGACTGGAGCTTGAAAGCGCCTACTACCGCTTGTTGCTCCGCTGGGTCAAGCAAGGCGCGCCTCCGGGGCGCACGGACGATCCCGTGGTTTCGCGCATCGAGGTCCTGCCCAAGGAACGCGTTCTCGCTCGTGAAAGCGCCCAGCAACTTACGGTCATTGCCCATCACAGCGACGGCTCGAGCGTGGATGTCACCCGCCTGGCGCAGTTCGAGCCGAACCATCCGGAATTGGCCGTCGTGTCGAACACGGGCCTTGTGACCGCCAAGACGTTGCCCGGTTCGGTAGCGATCATGGCACGCTACCAGACGCACGTGGCCGTCTTTCAGGCGCTGATCCCACTCGGGCTTTCGCTGGATTCACCAGCCGTGAAGAGTAAGACCCTTGTTGACGATCACGTCTTCGGCCAGCTCAAACGCCTCGGCGTGCCCCCCTCGGATGCCTGTTCCGATGCGGCTTTTCTGCGCCGTGTCACGCTCGATCTTTCGGGCCGGCTGCCGAGCCTGGAGGAGACGAAGGAGTATCTCGCCGACGCCGCAAAGGACAAGGACGCAAAGCTGATCGATCGGCTGCTCGCCAGCGAGGATCACGCCTACTATTTCGCGGGTAAATGGGGCACGATCCTGCGCAATCGCCGCACCAACCCCGCCGACGACATCAAGCCCACGTTTGCGTTTCATGGCTGGATCAAAGACAGCCTGCACGCGAACAAGCCTTTCGATCAATTCGCGCGTGACATCCTCACGGCGGCCGGCGAGGACACCAAGGTTCCACAGATCGTCTGGTATCGCGAAGTGAAGGAAGCGTCGGCCCAGGTGGAGGATGTCGCCCAACTTTTTCTCGGCCAGCGCGTCGGCTGTGCCAAGTGCCATCATCATCCGTTCGAGAAATGGACGCAGGACGATTACTGGAGCATGGTCGCGTGCTTCTCCCAGGTTGAGATCAAGATCCCGGCGTTGCAGAAAAAGGGGAAGGAGAGCATCAAGCCCCCGGCCACGGTGACGCACAAACCCGGCGTGGCGAAAGCGGTGAACCCGCGTACGAAACAGACGCTAAAACCGAGCGGCCTGGGCGGTCCGAAGATGACGCTCGACGCGACGGACGATCCGCGTGCCAAGCTCGCCGACTGGATGGTCGCGCCGGACAATCCGTTCTTCGCACGCACGCTCGCCAATCGCTACTGGAAGCACTTCTTCAAGATCGGCCTCGTCGAGCCGGAGGACGATCTTCGCCTCACCAACCCAGCCAGCAACCCCGAACTGCTTGACGCCCTGGCCAAGCATTTCGTCGACAGCAAGTACGATCTGAAATCGTTGATCCGGGTCATTTGCAATTCGCACGCCTATCGCCTGAGCGCGATCCCCAACGCGCACAACGCCGACGACAAGCAGAATTTTTCGCACTTCTACCTGCGCCGGCTGCATGCCGAGGTGTTGTTCGACGCCATCGACGTGGTCACTGGTTCAAAGACGACCTTCAAGGGATTGCCCGAAGGAACGCGGGCGGTGCAATTGCCGGACAATCAGTTTCAATCGTATTTCTTGAGCATATTTGGCCGACCCGATTCCGCGAGTCCGTGCGAATGCGAACGCGGCTCCGACGCGACGCTGGTGCAATCACTCTACCTGTTCAACTCGGATGACCTGCTCGGCAAGATCCGTGGCCGCGTGACGCCGAGCAAGACGCTTGACCCGAAGGCCAAGAACCCGCCGAAGGGACTCGATCCGAACGTCATCACGAAGAGCGCCGGGGGCCGCATTCTGCAACTGGCGAGCGACAAGCGCCCCGACTCAGAAAAGGTGCGTGAACTGTATCTGATCGCTCTGAGCCGGGAGCCGCGCGCCGAGGAGTTGCGGACGGTGCTGGCCTACCTCGATGCGCGGCGCGATGACTTGACTGCAGCGTATGAGGACGTATTGTGGGCGGTCATCAACACCAAGGAATTCTTGTTCAACCATTAACCCGCGTGTCAAGGCGCCAGTCGCCACGCCAGGCCGATCCAGCCGTCGCGGGCGCCGGCGCTCGGCGGCGAAAAATTCATGCGTGCGGCCAAGCCGGGAATCGGGACTGGCCCCATGGTGAAGCGTTCCTTGAGAACCTCCGCGAACAGAACATCGCGGATAACCGTGAACGACAGCGGCAGGGCCGGGAGTTTTTTTGCCGTGGCCGAGGTGGGGAGGAACTGCACCGCGCCTTTACGCACCAGATGGACGCCTGCCTTTGAATTCTCGATGCCGTACTCGGTCTTCACACGCATGCCTTCGTACGTCAGCTTGCCCTGCTGCACCGAGACAATATCCAGCTCGAAGTTGAAACCTTGCTCGGTAAAGTTCACGTAAATGGGGTCTTTCTCGGCAAAAGTAGCCAAAGTGGTCGTGCCATTCATGCCAAATAGCTTGGTGACGTTTTTGAAGCCGTCTTGTTTTTCGCCGTTCTTGCCGCCATCCTTGACAAAACCCTGGGTCAGGTCGTCATAGAATTTCTGGGCGTCGTTCAGGGAAATAGTCTTGCCGCCGAATTCCGCCTGCAGCGCTTGATTGAGCATGGATTGATGCATGCGCAGGGCGAGATCGATCCCCGGCGAGAGCGGCGGCGTGGGGCTTATGTCTTTGCCCGGCGTAGCGAAACGCAAACGTGCATGAAGTGCGGCGCTGGAAGTGCTGAATTCCAGGGTTTCGATCGCCAGCCCCGCGCGTTTCAAGTCCGCAAACCCTTGAGTCGTTACCTTGCTAGCCAGGGTAAGTGTGGGGGCGAGTTCATCGCCGATGCGTTTGGAGGTCTGCCAGCACGTTTTCTTGGCCGTGTCTTGCTCCGCGTCGCCGCGGGTGCGATTGAAGAGCTGGCCGGCTACCAAGGCGGTGAGCGCGTCCGGGTCTCCCCGGCGGCCCGTGATTCGCCCCAACGTGATCGTTGATTTGCCGAAATTCGGGCCTGGCAACGATACAATTCCGGAGCCGTCAACCACGACCCGGCGGCGAACTTCAAGAGGAGTTATGCTGGACGTGTGTACGAAAACGAACGGCCGAGTGGTGACAGTCTGAGCAGTGGATTGTCCACGAAAAACGACTTCGATGATCGCCTTGCGCGCGTCTGGAACCAGCTCAGCAGTCACGAGGCCGAGCGTTCGGCCCGTGCCCGCGACCGGTGCCCCCTGAAACACGTCTCGCACCTGTTCCGTTTGGTCGATTTGACGCTTGACGACGGCATCGAACAGCGCCGCCGAGGCGTCAACCAGGAAATTCGGCCCCTTCGCCGGCGTGCCTTTGCGTTCTCCGGCTTGCGCAGCTACCATGACCGCATTCGCGAGCGCGAAAGTCACGAACAGGATCGGGAGAGTCTTGAAGCGTTTCATTGTGCGCCTCAATCGATTGGAGAACTGCTTATCACGGCATGGGCAAGATTTTCTCGTCTTGCCGATGTTTCGCATTTGCTCCGGTATGCCTGGCTTATCGCCGGCGCTTGTCATTACTTGATGATCTTATTGAATGAACCCATTATTGGGCATCTGTTCAGAAAAATCGTGTACCACGAGGTAGAACCATGATCCGTCTCACACCACTGATATTCGGCATCGGAATGCTCCTAGTCGGCGTTTGGCCAACATGGTCATTGCCAGCGGTGGGCAAGAAACAGACGGGCGAACTGGGAAAGTGCCTGGAGAAACTGCCGAAAGGGACGCGTCACGAATTCACGATGATGCCGCTGCGCGACGGCGTTAGGTTGGCGACCGATGTCTTCCTCCCACCGGACGGAAAGGGACCATGGCCCGTGATGCTGTTGCGGACGCCCTACAGCAGATTCGATCCGCGCCCGGTTCAGGAAATGGGTGGCGAACCGTGTGTGTTGGTTTGCCAAAACCAACGTGGCCGTTACGGCTCGGAAGGGACGCCGCCCAAGGACACGTTCCTCAATGAAGTGGACGATAGCCATGACGCCATCGAGTGGTGTGCCAGGCAGAATTGGTCGAACGGCAAAGTCGCGATGTGGGGCCCATCGGGACATGGCGTGTCCCCGTCGAACGCAGTCTGGTCGAAAGCGCCGCACCTCGTCGCCGTATCGGTCAACATCACCGGCGACGACGCCTACCTGCACTGGTGTTTCAGCAACGGCGCTCGCCGCACGATGTACTCATGGATGAACCAGCGCAATCAGAAGATCGTCGACTGGCCTCGCCCGACGACGATTCCCTTCGACCTCAAAGCGCGCGAAACCTTCCTCGCGGAACGCAGCCTCGACAACAAGGTTTATTTCATTTCACGGGCCGGCTGGTACGATCTCTTCAGCGAGGCGGCCCTCGATGCCTTCGCGGCCCTCGCGCCGAAGGGGCGGGCGTTCGTCTCGATGAATCCCGGCGGACATGGTGCGATCGGCGGCGAGCTCAAGTATCCGTACAAGAATTGGCCCAAGGGGGTCCAGTTTCCGACCATCAAGCAACTGATGACTGGCCAGGAACCCAAGGACGCGAAGTCGACGCTGGTCTACTTTCTGATGGGCGACACCAAAGATCCGAAGGCGCCGGGTAATATCTGGAAGACCAGCCCCGTCTGGCCCGTGGCGCACACGGCTACGGATTTCTACCTGCACGCCGACGGAACGCTCGGCACGCACAAGCCGACACCGAAAGATGCGTCTCTGACCTTTACCTACGATCCGAGGATGCCGGCGCCCAGTCTGGGGGGCAACTATGGCCTCGGCGACAAAAGCGGCCCGCTCGATCAACGTCCGAACAAGGAGCGCAAGGACATCCTGCGATTCGTCAGCGAGCCGTTGACGGAGCCCGTCGGCATCACCGGCCGCGTGTGGGCCGATCTTCGCTTCAGCAGTGATGCGCCCGATACCATGTTCGTGGTCAAACTGATCGACATCTACCCCGACGGCTATGAAGCCCTGGTGCGCGAGTCCGCCGGCCTGGCCCGCTATCATCAAGGCTTGAACAAGGCTGCCGCCATCGAAAAGGGCAAGACCTATGCGCTCAAGCTCGATCTCTGGAGTACCGCGCTCGTGTTCAACCAGGGGCATCGCATCGCCGTCCAGGTTACCAGCAGCAGCAAGGATGCGTATGAAGTGCATCCAAATACGTTCGAACAGGTTGCCTCGATCGACAAAGGGCAGGTCGCGCGCAATACGATCTACATGTCGGCCGAGCATGCGTCGAAGGTGATATTGCCGGTGATTGCGCGAGAAGGGTTCTGAATAGACGCTTGCGGTTTCGCGCAAGCGACCTTCGGCTCAACTCATTTCAAGCCCGCGCAGCGTGCCGGTACTGGAGCCGAAGCGGTCGGCGTTGATGCCCAGGCGCTGCAGCATGCTGACGTAAAGATTCGAGAGCGGCGGCGCGTTGTTGCCGGTGAAGGCGAGATGCTGGCCGTGCCGGAAGCCGCCCCCCGCCAGAATGACTGGCAGATTGCGCGGCGAGTGGCTGCTGGCGTTGCCGAGATTGCTGCTGAAGAACACCGACGTGTGGTCGAGCAGGTTCGCCCCGTGCTCGCGCGTGTCCTTCAGTTTGGTCAAGAACGCCGCGAAGGTGCGCATCTTTTCCAACTCGACTGTCCGTAGCTGGGCGATTTTCGCGGGGTCCTGGCCGTGGTGCGAGAGATCGTGATGGCCGAGGTTCACGCCTTGAATCGGCGGCACCGAACTCGTGCCCAGCAACAGCAGCGTGATGAGCCGGGTCGAATCGGTTTGCAGCGCCAGATGGATGAGATCGAACATCAAGCGGGCCTTGCCGACCATATCCGCGGGGTTTGCGGCGTTCTGCGGCGGCGCGACGTTGACGCGCGGCCGGGGGCGTTGCGACCATTCCTCGGAGCGGGCGAGACCGCGTTCCAGTTCGCGGACGCTATTGAAGTATTCATCGAGCCGATCGCGATCGCCGGCGCCCAGCGAAGGTTGCAGGCTGCGCGCCTGTTCGCCGACGGCGTCGAGAATGCTGCGTCCATCGCGCAGCCGGCGCGCCTGGGCTTGCACTTCGTCGGGCCGGCCTTCGAGGAAGAGCCGGGCGAAAACGCTTGACGGAAACGAATCCGACGGCACAAGCGCGCCTGATTGTGTCCACGACAGGCTGAACCCTTCGCAAGACAACGCGAGACTTGGGAACCGCGTCTCGCCGCCGATGTGCCGGGCCGCGAACTGGTCGAGCGAGACGCTGTTGCGAAAGCCGGCGCGTCGTTCGGGGTGCGGCGCGGCGGTCAGAAAGCTGTAGATGGAGTCGTGGCTCGAACCGACCTCCGGATGGGCCAGCCCGGAGCAGACCGTGAAATCGTTGCGAAACTCGCGCAGCACTTCCAGGTACGGCGTGAGCGTGTAGTTCCGCCCCGCGTCTTGCGGAAAGAAGAACGCCGGGTGCAAGCTCAACGGCGTGCAGATGCAAACCATGCGTCGCGGCGGCCGCACGGGATCTTGCGCGGAGGCGAGGCTCTCCATCCAGGGGAGGGCGAGAGAAACGCCAGCGGCGCGGAGGAATGTGCGGCGGTCGAGCTTCATGAGGAGATCCTCGCAGCGGAGATTTTCAGGTGGCTCTGCACTTGATTCGCCAATTCATATTGTAGCCGTTTCTGAGGCCTTGTCATTTGGCGATTGTTCCGACTGACCAGATAATCGACCTGACCGCCTGTGGCCGCGCCTATGGCGACTAGAGCGCCGAAAACCTCGTGGACGTGAGCGATCTGTACGCCACGGTGCTGCACTGCTTGGGGACAGATCACCTGCGCCTGACGTATTGCTTTGGCCGCCGCGACACTTTCGCTTGACCGATGTGGCGGGAATCGTGGTGGGAGAGTTGCTGGCGTAAAGTGGGCCAGACGAACGAGAATCGCGGGATGACGGTTTAGACAATACTGGTATACTCACCGTATGCTATCACCTTTGCAAACAGTCCAATTGCCAGACGACGAGGAGACAATCCTCAAGGAGATCGCCTCACGGGGCAATTTAGACATTATCATCCCAGAGCTTGCACGCGATCGGCAAGCAATACAGCGTATCGAATCGGTAGTGCGGAGAATCCGGACGGCTCATGAGCTGATTCTGGGAGATGCACGGGCCGCGTCGAATCTACCTGACGACTCGATCCACCTTGTCGTGACCTCCCCGCCATATTGGACGTTGAAACGTTATAACGAAAATGCGGCACAACTTGGTCATGTCGCCGAATACGAGGACTTTATCGATGCCCTTGATCAGGTGTGGAAGAATTGCTACCGAGCACTTGTGCCCGGCGGCCGGTTAATAATCAATGTCGGCGATGTGTGCCTGTCGCGTAGACAGAATAACGGCAGGCACACTGTCGTGCCGCTGCATGCAAGCCTTCAAGAACATTGCAAGACAATCGGTTTTGATAACCTCGCGACGATCATCTGGCACAAAATCGCGAACGCCAAATATGAAGTCGCAGGAGGGGGAGGATTCCTCGGCAAGCCCTATGAACCAAACGCAGTCATCAAAAATGATATTGAATTCGTCCTTATGCAGCGGAAGCCAGGAGGCTACCGAAGCCCAAGCAAGCGCGAACGACTACTTAGCGTCATCAGCCAAGAGAACTATCAACAATGGTTCCGCCAGATCTGGAGCGATCTCCGTGGGACATCTAATCCAAAACATCCCGCGCCATTTCCGCTTGAGTTCGCGGAGCGGTTGATTCGGATGTTCTCGTTTGTGGGAGACACAGTCCTTGATCCATTCATGGGGACAGGAACGACAAATCTCGCATGCGCGCAGTGGGGCCGAAACAGTATCGGCATCGAGCTTGACGCCAATTACTTCGACTTAGCTATTAAACGGGTTAATGCTCACGGCGCTGATCTTTTCCTTTCTTCAACTGTGACTTCTCGAGTTCATGAGCATGCAAGACGTTGATGCGGGTGTTCGACATGCGGTTAGGCACTTTTGGCTAACACGCCAACAGCAATCTACGCGCCAGGGCGACACGGATGACCGAGACCGAGGCGCACGCGGCGCTGTCACGGGTGGCAAGCAGATGGACGGATTCATCCGCCTGGTGCACGATCTTCTCACAACGGCAAAAGTCCCTGAAGAATGCATCGCGATGAACAAGCGGGTCGAGTTGCCTGGGTGGTTTCGAGCAGAGAAGAAGTGGGATCTCGTGATCGTGCATGAGCAACAGCTGCTCGCCGCATTGGAGTTCAAATCACAAATCGGGCCTTCGTTCGGCAACAATTTCAACAACCGCACGGAAGAGGCCCTTGGAAGTGCGACGGACATCTGGGCAGCCTATCGAGAAGGCGCATTCAAACCGTCCTCGCGCCCTTTTCTTGGATATTTGATGCTCCTGGAGGATTGTGATCGTTCGCGCTCGCCCGTCAAGGTGAGTGAACCGCATTTCTCGGTTTTTCCAGAATTCAAAGCTGCGTCGTATCGTGACCGTTATGCGATTTTCATCGAAAAACTCCTGCGGGACCGACTTTACGACAGTGCATGTTTCTTGTTGTCCGGTAAAGAATCAGCGGCCACCGGTAATTACCTCGAGCCGAATCCTGAACTCACATTCGCCAAATTCGTGACACCTCTGATCGCTCGCGTCAGCGCTATTTGCAGCGTGTAATCTGCTTGGCCTCGCAGAGTAAGATCACTCTCCCATCCGCCGCTTCAAGAACGCCGCCATCTTTGCCATCGCCGTCCTCGTCTCTCGCGTGTACGCCAACTCCGGGCGCATCTGGAAGACGTGCGGCATGCCCTCGTAGAGATCGAGGATGGCTGTGCCGCCGGCGTCGTCGATCGCGCGATACTGGCGGACGAAGTGACTCAGGAAAATCTCCCTCGTGCCGCCCTGGATCAGCGTCGGCGGGAAGCCCTTGGCGTAATCGCCGTAGATCGGGGACACGTACGGGTTCTTCTGGTCTTTGGGATCCGCGTAGGCGTCGGCGGCGCGGCGGAGGTGCTTGTCGTAAAGGTAGGTCGGCTCGAAATCCTTCAGCGTCAGGCCTGAGTCGCCGCGGTTGGTGATGTCCGCCCACGGCGACCAGAGTACGACGGCAGCGGGCATGCCTTGGCCCTGGTCGCGCATCTTGAGGACGCTCCCGGCCGCCAGCGCGCCGCCGGCTGATTCGCCGTAGATGGCGATGTCCTTCAGCTTGTGGCCATCCTTCTGGAGGCCCGCGAAAACCGCGAGGACTTCGTCGGTCACTTGCCGCCATTTGCCGACGGGGGCGAGCGTGTAATCGATTGAGATCACGCGCAAGCCCGTCGCGTCGGCCGCCGGCACGCTGCTCACCAACCGCGAATGGGCGCTGTAGAACGTGTAGGCGCCGCCGTGAAGGTGTACGAGCAATTTGCTGCTCGGCTTCCATCCTTTCGGCTTGATGTCGAGCACCGGGACGCCGCCGATTTTTCGCTTCTCGACCGATGGCTCATAACGCTTCAACGTCGCCTGGACTTTCGGCTCACTCGCAGCCTCAGCGGCCTGCCACGCTTTCTTCCAGCCGGCGAAATCGTCCGCGGCAGGCCACGCGGGCAAGGCGGCCGGATCGGTGAGCGATTCGAGATACTTGCGTGCTGCCGGCGAGACCGTGTCCGGAACCTGGACGAAAGGCTTTCCATCGCCGGGGCGGTCCAGCGCGAATCCGGGCAAGCCGCTGAGTAAAGTACCGATGGCGAACAAAGCCGTCGCGACTCGTCTGGTTTGCGTGCGCATGATGATCTCCGGCTCACTCGATAATACTGCGAGCGGCTGAATCTGTCGCATACCAACCCGAAGCGTCAG
>SYHD01000199.1 GCA_005799265.1 Planctomycetia bacterium
AATCCCTACACTCTGCAAGGCTTCGGCATGCAGAACCCGTTCATGCAACAAGGCTTCGGCATGCAGAACCCCTTCATGCAACAAGGCGGCGGCATGCAGAATCCCTACACTCTGCAAGGCTATGGCATGCAGAATCCTTATATGCAAAGCGGCGGATTGCAAAATTTCAATCAGCAAGGCGCCATGACGAATCCGTACTTGCAAAATGCCGCGAAAAAGAACACGCGTCCCACAGGCAAGACCAAATGAGTAGACCCGGCTCTCCCAAGTGGATCGATCATGATCCATCAATGTGCCTGCTTACATGTCGATCGCTGCCATCCAAACGATCGGCCCGGCGACGAATCCATCTGTTCATACTCCTCCAATGAGCGATGACTCGAAGCGTTGAGCGACGACTCTCCCCCGAACGCTTGCGGTTTCACGTGGCTTGTCACCGCGGGAAATCGCAAGCGAGCGTTTTGCGACCAGCTCGTCAGTACTTTCCATCGCGCGTTTCGAAGTGAGTGGGTTTGCCAAGCGTCTCCCCGCCATGGGCGATCCAGTCCGCGATCCACGTGACCATCTGCGCTGGCCCCACGCGTGGATACCCGAACAGCCGATGCGCAAGCTGGGCGTTGCTGAGGAACGCATCGCCGTTCTCCGCTCCAGCGAGCTGAATCGACTTGCCGAAGCGTGCCCCGAACTCCTCGGCGACGCGGCGCACGCTCAGAATCTCCGGCCCCGCAATGTTGAGCACCGTCGGCGGCGCACTCAGGTGCGCGAACGCCGACAGCGCCGCGGCGTTGGCGTCCGCCTGCCAGATCGCGTTCAGGCACCCCGTCGTCACATCCACCGGCTGCCCCGCCCACACCCGTTGTGCAATGTCGACCAGCACGCCGTAGCGCATTTCTGTCGCGTAATTCAGGCGCAAGAGCGCCATCGGTATCGCATGCGTACGGCTGCAATACTCGTAGATGCGTTCGCGGCCGATGCAGCTCATCGCGTAATCGCCGCTGCCGTTGAGGATATCCGTTTCAAGAGAGCCGCCGCGCGTTATCGGCGCCATGCCGTAGACGTTGCCGGTCGAGAAGGCGACGATGCGACTCTGGCGATATTTTTCGCAGACCCGCGCGGGCAGAAGCGCGTTCATCGCCCAGGTCCGCGCTTCTTCGCCGGTCGAGCCGAATTTCATGCCGAACATCGCGATGACGTTGGGCGCCTCGGGCAGGCTGGCAAGCTGACCGGCGTGGAGTAAATCGCAGCGAATGGTCTCGACGCCGTGTGCTTGCAAATGCGCCTCCAGGCGCGGATCGGAGAAACGCGCGGCGCCGATGATGCGCCGCTTCGAGCCTGCTTGATCGGAGGCACGCCGGGCCATGCGTGCCAGCGTCGGCCCCATCTTGCCGCCGACCCCGAGCAGAATCAAATCACCGTCGAGTTTCGCCAGCGTGTCGATCGCGTGCGGGGTCGGTTCACTCAGCAGGTCATCGAGGTGGGCGACATTGTCGATTCGGGATGGCGTCTGCATGTTGAAGTCTCCGCACGTCGGCTGTGTGACAACTCAAGTATTTCTATGATTCGCGAACGGACTGAAAAATCCGTGACGCGTGTGCCCTTAGTTTTCCGCGCTCGACTGCGCCAACTTAGCTCACGCAAAGGCGCAAAGAAAACAAACGAACTCAATCATGACGCCGCCCTCCACCTGCACCGCTGAGATTTCATGCGCCCATCCTTTCCAATCGATTGTTTCTGTGTGCCAGGGAGTGAATTTTTACCGACGGAATTTACCGAAGGGCAATCCAACGCGAAGCATCTGACGGCACCTTTTTCGTGCACAATTCCCTCGCCAAATGCTAAGATCAACTCTCACGACGTTGATCAGCCCCTGCACCGAACAGGAATGATGTATGAAGGACGTTGACTCGAAACTCCTAACCAGCCTCAGACTAGCCAAAAAACAGCCGATGTATTTCGCGTTTGTCGCAAAAGGAGCGACTGATGGCGTTTTGATCGTTGCCAAGAAGAAGATCCCGGTCAAGGTGATTAATGAAGCCAAGGCCGAATCGGGCGGCAGGAAAGTTTTCCGCGGTCGCTGCCAGGGCGAAGACGGCTTGATGATCTTCGAGATGGCCAAGGAACCGCCCAACACGCTCGCCAAGGTGTTGAAGAAAGTGATCAAGGTATCGGCCGGCGTGATGATGCAGGTCGAAGCGCGCGTCGATCCCGATTTGGCCGAGGAAGAAGCGGAAGATGAGGGCGCCGAAGAGGAAACCCAGGACGGCGTGATCACCCCTGCCCCGCCGCCCCCTGCGCAACTGGATCACACCGCGCGCTTCACGGCGAGGCTCAAAGCGCTTGCGCCGGTCTTGCAAAAAGTCGAAAGCGTCAAGGGTCTGCAAGCGAAAGAAGCCAAGCAAGCCGTCGCGGAAGCAAACACGCTCTTCCGCGCCCATAAGTACGAAGACGCGCTGGAGACATTGGATATCGCCGAGGGCTTGATGAAGGAGGCGTTGCTGGCAGCAGCCGAGGCGTCGCCGGCGCAACCGATCGCCAACGATGCCGCTCGTTTCGCGACGCGTCTGAAAGCGCTTGCCCCCGTCCTGCAGAAAGCCGAAGCGACCGGCAGCCAGCAGGTCAAGAACGCCAAGTTGCGTATTGCCGAGGCGAACAAGTACTACGTCGCCAAGCAGTTCGAGCAGGCCAATGCCTCGCTCGATCATGCGGAGACTCACATCAAGCGAGCCCTTGTGGCCGCCACCCAAACGCCGACGCCGTCCCAACCGTCAACCAATGACGCCATGACGCAATTCACGGCACGACTCAAGGCTTTGATGCCCACGTACCAGGCCGCCGTGCGCGCCGCGCCGAATCACAAGCCGACGCTGGACAAATTGATGGCGCAAGCGGGCGCCTCTGCCAAAGCGCGAAAATTCCAAGAAGGCCTCGTTCAACTGGATGAACTCGAAGCGGCCATCCAAAACGCAAAGCCGGCCGAAACACCTCCCGCCAAATTGGGGGCCGAGAAAAATAGCACCGGCGCCGAAACCGAAGAAAATTCCAGCGCCCTGAACGAATTGGCCCTCGAGTTCGAATCGGTGTTAAAGACACTTCGGCCCAAGTTGACGCGCGCCGTGGATCTGGCGAGACGCACGAAAAACGAAGATGCGGCCGAATTTAACGCCAGTCTGAACAATGCCCTCGAATTGCATCAGGCGGAAGACTACGAGAAGGCCTACGATGTCCTGACGACGCTGGACGCACGCATCACGGCCTTCCTGCGCAACGCCAAGGCCCAGGCCGAAATACGCAACGCGGCGGGGCCCGAGAACGTCGCATACGTCGTCTCGAAGCTAGAATGGGACAAGGCCCGCTCCAACGCCCGCGCGGAGTTGAGCAAGTTCCAGGCGGCCATCTTGAACGATCCCGCCACCAAGGAAGATCCGCGCTACCACGATTCGATCGTGCCGACCGTCCGAGGGCTCGACAAGATCCTGGCGAGCTTTGACGATCGCATCAATGTGGCTCTTGACGAGGCCGCCGCGCTCCCCGCCCAGCAAAAAGGCCCGTCGATTCAAAAAGCCCTCGACCTGATCGGCGAGTATCGTCAGGCCATCTCGACCAATCAAATGATCAAAATGATCGATAGCGGCGCCTATGGCAGCGCCAATCTCGCCGGCGTCCTGACCGGTGCACTCGACACGATGTCAAAACGCTTGACGAAACGGCTCAAGGCTACGTGATCTTACTTATTTGCGATTTCCCGCACGCGGCCTGGCGTTCGCAGGCGATCGCTAAACCGCAAACGGCAATCGTGGAGATATTCCGATGAGTCGACTTCCTTCCGCGCTCACTCTCTCGCAAAGCAGCGTCCTGGGCGGGATCGGCGTTCGCCCGCTCACCGAGACCGAAAAGGTCAGGATCAACCAGCCGATGCGGAGGCACTATGAAACTCTGCACCCCCTGGCGATCCAGAATCGCGACAATCTCGCCAAGCTGAACGAGCTGGCCGATCCGTCGGAATTGACGCGCCTCATCACCCAGGCCGAGAACTTCGCGAAGACGCCCGAGGGGATCTCCACGGCGGTGACGATACTGCATCGGTGTCAACGGATTTTCGACGCGCAGAATGCCCAAGCCGTACAACGCGGCGTCGAGAAGCGCGCCTACGAGATGGAGCTGACATACGCTAAACAAGCGCTGACGACGCTGAAGAAAGTACCCAACGCCGACCCCTTGCCGCTCGAAGACCTCATCATCGCCGCGACCGGCCTGGCCGAGCGCGGCCAATACGCGGCGGCCAAGGTACGAGTTTATGGCTATTTGGAGGTCGTCAAGGTCCAGAACACTCAAGCTTTGAAAGAGCCGGGCAAAAGGGACGAGTATAGGGCCCAACTTGCAATCGCTGAACAAGCACTCGGATTTTTGCGCTTGGACCAGTACCGGGAGTTTGTCGACCCGTCCGAGTTGGAACGGCGTATCGAGACGGCGAAGGTCCACCAGGATGAGGGACGCTACGCCAGCGCTCTGGATGCGCTCGGCGACCATAAGAAACTCGGTGACGGCTTACTCCTGACCGCTCGCGATATCGAAGCGAAGAAGGGAGAGTACACGCGCCGCGCTGCGGTGTGCAAGACGATGATCAGCTCCGTCACCGCGCCCGATCGAACCGGAATCGTCTTCGCCGACGCTACCGAATTGCTGGTGCTGGCCCAGACCGCCGAGGGGCTCGCAAATGAGAAAAAGTATGCCGACGCCGTCAAGGCCCTGGCGACTGTCGAAACAGTCGGCGAGGAGATCCGCAAGAAGGCGACGGAAAACAAGGCGAAGCAAACGGAATACCAAACGAAGCGCCGCACCGCCGAGACGCAGCTCACCGAATTGAAACGCACGGCCCCGCTCACCGATCCCGCACCGTTGCACAGGCGAATCGACGAGGCCGAGATCTGGGCGGGCAAGCATCAATTTGTCGCCGCGTTGAAGTCCCTGGGCGACACTGCGGCCCTCTTGAGCAGAGAACAGGGAAAAGCCGAGGCGAGACGCCCTGCGTTCGAGAAATATCAACGGGAAATCGCCAACGCGGAACGACTCCTCATTCCGCTCGCCGCCAATCCGCTGGCGACGACCACGCCGCTCGAACAAATAATCCTACTCGCGAGAAGCGCCGCCGAAGGGGGCAACTACGTCCTCGCGACCAACACCCTCAGGGACGCCGCCAAGATCGCGGGTGAGCAAACACGCCTAGCCGCGGCCGAGAAGAAGTCGGAGAGCAAATACACGACCTTGCTGGCAATTGCTCAAGGAGCGGTGACACGGCTCGTCGAATTTGGCGAACTCGCCGATCCGACGAAGTTGCAGAGCAAAATCACCACGGCCCAAGGGCTCGCGAATTTCCGCAAATATGCGTCGGCATTGCAAGCGATGGAGGGTTGGGACACCGAGAACGACAAGCAGTACAGTCTCGGCAGCGCGCGCCGGCGTGCCAAGGCTCAATACGACGGCAAACTGGAGCGTGCCAAGAACGAACTAGCCAAGATCAGGGCCGTCGCACAACACAAGAATATGGCCGACGACGTCGCCATCGCCGAGAGCCTTGCTCAGGCCAGCAAGTACGACGAAGCCGTCGCCAAGCTCGACGTCGCCATTGAATTCGCCTTCAATCAGCTTGCCCTGCAAAAAGAAAACGCTCGCCACGCGTCCCGGTATGAACTCACGCTGCGCGGCACCAAGATCTTGGTTGACTCCCTCATCGAGCGCGGCCGGGAGGACCTGCTTGGCGACACCCAGAAGTGCGTCGATATCGATGCGCCCAAGGAAGCTGAACAAGGCAATTATCCGTCGGGCATCCGTCTGCTCGATGACGCCAACAGGATACTTATTCCCGCCAATCTGTCTGCCGCTCTCGACGTCGAAAAGCAGCCGGTCTACATCCTGGAACTCAACGTCGCGAAAGGCGAAATCACCCGGCTTCTCAGTTCCGACCTGCCTACGTCGCCCCAACGCCTGCAACAGATGGTGTCACAAGCCGAGGCCATCGCCAACAACAAACGCTTCGCCGCTGCCCTGGAAACGCTCAAGAGCCACACGACCGTCTTCAACGAACTAATGCGGCTGGCGAGTTCCGAGGCCGGCAAGAAGGACGGTAGGGGCGGTTACCCCAAGTGTCTCGAGAATGCCGAGGAAGCCCTGATGAACCTGCGCCAGAAACCGTCCGTCTCGGCCGAGGGAATCAAGGAAGCAGAGGATCTGATTGCTGAGGCCAAGACGCAGGCGAAAGCAACCAAGTTCGCGTCGGCATGCGCAACACTTGTCGAGTTCACGTCTTTGTGCACAAGAGTTTCCTCGGAGGCCGATCAGACGGTTCAGCTGGAGGCGGCCAATCAGCAGTATGGCCCGCTTTATCGCCAGCGCCACGAAACCTGCCTCACCCTGCTGAACGAATTATCCACCTTGCCGGGCACCGAGGGCGCCGCCGGAGATCTGCGCAACAAGCTAAGGACCGCCGAAATAGAGGCCAAGAAAAACAACCTCAAGGCCGCCGCGGCCGCGCTGGACGGTGCTCCCGAAATGGCGCGTAAAGCCATCACCGCCAGCGCCAAGGCAGTTGAAGACATCGGTAAGACCAGCGGCATTATCATCAAGGACTATGGCAATATCAAGAAACTGAACAAGAAGCAGATCAGCGACCTCGAGAGTGCGAGCGGAGACTTTCAGACCGCGCGCGACCAAGCGGAGACGGCCCTCGAAACGCTGCGCCAGGTGGCGCACCCCGATGAAATCGCCACCGCCGCCCAGCGCGTCACCGACGCATGCGCCTTGGCCGTCACAGCGCGCGAGCAGACGAATCTTACCGCCGGGCTTGCCAAGATCACCGCTGCCACGGAGAAACTGAACACTTTCGCTCTCGAACTGACCAACCGCCAAGGACTTCTCGATGCCGCCAAACGCAACAGCACCAACAATGCCGACGCCATCAAGGCCATGCTCCGGGACCTGTGGCTCATTACCCGCGCCGAAGAAATCGGCTCGTTCGATGAACGCTTCAAGAGGGCCCAGAACCTCATCACCGCCCGCCAGTTCGAGGCCGCCGACAAGATCCTAGACGCACTCAAGCCCCGGCTGACGATAAAGTCGACCGACATCAAGAAAGACATGGCCCTCTGGACCACGGAGAACTTGAAGCTGACGAACCTGGCGGGCAGTCTGAACGGCTACGCCGGCGTGCCAGCGCTCACGGATGGAATCCAGAGCATCCGCGACCAAATCGACGTCCTGCGTACCATGCGCGTCGGCCAGGAGAAGGACTATCGCCGCGCCGCCGAGGAAGCCGGCGACGTCCTCGCGCAGACGGACCTGTTCGATAAGGTGAAGCGTCAGTTCACCGAGTTCGAGGCGCGCCGGGACGAGGCGGACGATGAAGTCAAGGAGGCAGACCGGATGGTTGGCGTCGAATTAGACGCGCTCAAGATCGCAATGACGCGCGAGGCGGGCGGCGAGTGCTTCCCAGCCGATCTGACGGCGCGCCGCGCCGCCGTGCTGACCGCGTGGAACAAACGCCTAATAGCCGCCTTCAACGAAACGACGCTCGGCGCCGACGACGCGATCGCCGAGTTGCGCAAGCTCGCCACGGAGGCGAAGGAATCCGCCCAGGATCCCCGCGCCGCCGTCGAAGCCGACACGCAGAAGCAGGCCCGCGAGGCCTTTGAAGCGGCTCGCGACGACACACGCAGGGAGCTGATGGCGCTGCGTTCCAAGGTCGGCAATGAAGCGGTAACGTACGAAGACGAATACCAAAACGTGCTCGATCGCGCCGAGTCCGACTTGGTCAGGGCGAAAACCGAGGTGAGCATGCTGCGTGCCCGCGTCTGGGAGGCCGTGAGAACGGGCGAGGACGCGCGCAACGCCGCCGCCGTCAAGGCACGCACGCGCGCCGCGACCGCCACGGCCGAGATCGATTCGTTGCAGAAGGGGCTGAAGACGGTTTTTACGCTGTCGAAAGAACGGGCCAATGGTTTCGCCGCCTACTTCGCAGCTGCCAAAACGCAGATCACCGAACTGGACGGGATGCGGAACAGCGGCAACCTACTGACGATCGCCGCCGCCGAGCAGGAGCTTGTCGCCATCATGAACCGCGTCCGCGTCGCCGCCGCGGACGCGTCCAACGAGACTCCGGGCGAGCGCAACTTCGAGGCGGTGGGGCGGCGTTGCAAAGAGCTGAGAACGGAATTCGACGGTAAAAAGGACGTGAAAAAGTGCCTGCCGACCGATCATGCGCGCGTGGACAAGGAGTTCACCGCGCTTGCCAATAAAATCAACGCCATGGAGCCCGGCGCCGCCCTCGACGCCCTCTTTGCATTCAGGGACTCCCTGGAACCGATTTATTCGGCGGCGAAAAAAGCGTCTACCGACCGCACGACAATCAAGGAAGCCACGGACAAAGCGAAGAGCGATCTCGCCAGGATCGAAGAGAATGCGCCGACCTATTACGCGACTCTGCTCAAGCAAGTCAAGAAGGCCGCCGCCGACGGCAAGAAAGAGAAGGGCGAAACTTCGGCGTTGGCGCGGTTGACCACGCTTCAGGCTGAGATCGACAGGGCGATCGATCCGGCACGCACGACGCCAGTCGATCTCGCGGGCAAAGAGAAGACATGCCGCGAGAACAACGCCGCCCTCAAGAACGCCGTGGCGAACTGGGAGGCAACCCTGAAAGTCTTCGAGACGCAATCTCTCAAGGCCGCTAAGGCCGCGGTCGCCGGACATCCCGAAGGAGACAAATCACAAATCGACGGTTTGAAGAGCCTGCGCGACAAAGCGAAGGAAGCCGCAAAGCTCGGCGACTACGCCGGCGCCGTCAAACAGCTCCAGACCGCCACGAAGGTCGCCCAGCGCGCCATCGAGGCGCCGCAAGGCCTGCGCCATTCGAGCCGCGACAATCTGCGTGGCGTTGAGGCCCGTTGGCGCACCGCGGTCCAGCAAGTCAACGCCGGCATCACCGCTGTCAGCAACAAACTCCAGGAACTCGGCCAAACGGAGGAGATCGGGAATCTGGGACCAATCACGCGGTCGCTCGACGAACTTGTCACCGGCGCGCTGGCCTTCAACGCCGACGTCTTCGCCGTGGCCATCGCGACCTTGAGCAAGAAGAACAACGCTCTCGCCGAACGCCGCGCCGCCCGCGAAGCCGGCATGCGTTTCGTCCGCCAATACCAGGATCGCCTCAAGGACCCGATCTTGCGGGTGTTGTTCACGAAGAATCCGTTCGGCACCGTCCCCTTGAACCTCATCAACGCGGCCCTGGACGACCTCGATTTGAACATTCAACGATGTGTGTAGTATCCCCCCCCTCTCCTATTGGGAGAGGAGAGAATGACGGAGCGATTCAACATGAACCAGGCTCAACAACAGTGGCTGACCAAGCTCGGCGTCGCCACCAACAAGCACATCGCCTTCGAGGCGAAGGACACTCGCAAGCGCGAACTCCTCCGAAGTGCCGCCGCGCAGATCGAGTCCGCCAAGGACGAAATCCGCAGGGCGACCACCTACGCCATCGCCGACAAAGGCAAGCTCACCTACTCGATGACCGAAACCTCCGAGCAACTCGATGAACTGTCGCTGCGCGAAGCCGAGCAGCGGCTCAACGAGGAGGAACGCGCGCACATCGAGGAGCAGCGCAAGAAACTGGCTGCCGCCGCCGAGAACCTGCGCGTCAAGCTCAAGCAAGCCGGCTTCAACGACCTGGAGATCAACGAGACGATCACCGAGGAGCTATACTTCCCGCTCGTGCGCGAGAAACTGATGCCGGAAGACCTCGTGCCCGATCAATACTCGAAGACGCAACAGATGCTCGATGCAACCAACACGCTATACGAGGAAGCATTGGACCTCAATCCGATAAAAGAAGCCGATGGCTTCGCCAAGGCGAACAAGGGCATCGGCTACGCGGCCACGATCGGCAAGGGCATCTCCGACCTCCTCCCGGAGGGGCTGACCAAGCAAGCGGAGAGCCTTATTACCCTCTTCGGGTACACGCAGGAGGTCAGCGTCAACCATAAGATTGACCTTACCCAATACGCGCTGAAGGCCGGCGTTGCCACGGCCGAGGCGATTAGCAAGGACAAGGTGTCGCTGGACCCGGTGCGCGGGGCGCTGGTCCAGACGGGCGACGCGCTAGCCCAGGCCGGTGATGCGCTGGCCGGTGATTGGCAGGTCCAATCCAACTTGCGGACCGCGGCGCGGACCGTGCAGGGAGCGTTCGAGGATGTAGGAGAGTTCCTGAGCGAGAAGTTGGGGCTCGGCAAAGGCATTGCGACCGGCGTCGTCTATTCTGCGGCGGAACAAGGCGAGATCAACGAGGCCGCCGTCAACGCCATTGAAGGCATCGGCGCGATCCTGCAAAGTTCGCTGTCCGCCTACGCGCCGCCCAAGATCGCCAAGGCGGTCGCCGCCGCTTACACGTACACGACCAGCCCCGACCTTGTCGCCAACTACCTCATCGAGGGACGGTACGCCAAGGCCATCGAGACCATGGGGAACGGCTTCGCCAGCGCCATGGAGCTATGCAGCACGGACCAGAAGTGCGTCAAGGTCGGCAAGGCGATGGCCGACATCTTCAATGCCGGCGTCGCCACGGCCCAGTTAAATGAAGCGATCGAATCGGGCGACTACGATAAGGCCATGAACCTGCTGACGGCCGGCGGCCAGAGTGCCGCCAACGGCAGCATCGTCAGGAGCGGCGAGGCCCTGAGGGTTCTTTTCACCAAGGACGGCGCCGCCCAGAAGATGCAAGACAAACTCGAAGATCAGCGCAAGGCCGACGTCGAGGACCAGGTGACACGCGAGACGGCCGCGTTCGAGCGCATGCTGACGCTCGTCGACGAGGGCGGCGAAGAGGCGGCGAACGCGCGCGCCATCGAGACTCTCATCGACCAGATGAATTTCCACAAGAAGATCATGGAGAGGGCAGTCAGTGTCCTCAGCGGCGGATTCGAGGCGGCGGCCTCGTTGGTGCCCGCACTCGCCATCGGTGGCGCCGCCGTCAAAATGGTCGCCAGCCTCACCGCCGCAGCCAAATGCGCCATGGCCATCAACAAATGGCTCGACAACCAAATGGACGCCAAATCGGCGGCGAGCGTCTATTCCTCGTCGATCACGAACTTCATCACCAATCAAAGAGAGCAGATCTCCTATTACGCGATCAAGGCCGCCTTGGAGCTTGCCCAAATCATAGGTAGGTCGCTGTCCGCGTCAGGGATAGGCGCTGTGGTCGGCGAGCCACTCGACAAGGCCGCCGCCCTCGCCCTGTCCGTCGCCGACATAGCCAAGGAATTCTACGACGAGGCCATGCTCCAGCGCGCCTGGTCCACCACCAAGGCCGCGCTCGCCGACCGCAAGAACCGCAAGCTCGGCTTGCTCGCGCGCACGCAGAACCCGACCCTGGCGAAATACTCCATCGCCTGGGGCGCAGTCGTAAAGAAGGACGCCATCGCCAAGAAGGCGATGGACTCTTGCGGCCTGAACGCGGCCACTCTGGCGCAAAAGGACACCAACGTGGGGCTCGTGGTTAAGTACTTGGAGACGCAGTTCCCAGACGACCGCGTCATTCGCAAGGCCCTGCCCAAGACCGCCGAATGGCAGCCCGCTGAGGTCACGCTCACCGTCAAATGCTGGGTCACCGCGAAACTCGGCGGCGAAAGACACGCGAACCTGGCCAAGGCCGACACGGGCGCGATCGAGGGAAGTCTCGTGACGGTTGCCGGCCTGGAAGCACGCGCCGCCAAGGCGCAAAAGGAGAAAACGCTCAGCGTGCCTCTGCTGGACGATTTCGAGACGGAGCGTAATCGCCTGGAGTCGGCGTTTGGTTCGTATGTACCGGTCATCAGGAATGGCGGCCCGCACACTGACATGCAGGACGTGGTGGAACGCTTCGTCGCGTTGACGAAAATCACCAAGGCAACCATCATCGAGATGCGCGGCGATCTGGTCCGTGCGTCAGGCCAGCCGTCGGGTCAAGGCACGCCAGTAGAAGGAGGCGTGCCGATCGCGCCGCGGTTACCTCCGGAAGAAGAGAGGCGGCCCACGACTCGCTCGCGACGCTAGCTTCAAGAATTTCCGGGGAACCCATGGATGAGGAAAGTAGCGCCCCGAAGGCTCACACTTCCTTGCCGGTAACATCACAGTTGCGGCACGGCCTACCTGACGAGGCGATCAAGAGCCGCCTGGGCATGCCGAGTCTGCAACGCGCCGGGCGCGCCTTTCGCTAGAGTCGAAAGCGCTTGTCGGGCCTCCGACGTGCCCATCTGCTCGAAGGCCTCGATCGCCCGCACCATCCGCATCTGTTCGGCACTCATGGCCCCGGTCGTTGCTTTCTCCAGAATCGGCTCGACGCGGCGGCGCATTTCCAGCGACGCTGTTGACGTCAGCACTTTCTTCAGAGCCGGAATCGCCAGTTCGCTGAGTTTCTCCAGTTCTTCGGCCGCCTTGGCGCGTTTGGCAAAGATCGTACTGTCGAGGTCGCTGATCCACTGATCGATCAGCTTGATATCGGGCGGCGTCGCCGGTTTAACCTTCGCGCTCAGGAACGGGGACGCCTGCTTGGATGCCGCCGCGAGCGAACGAATGCCTCGATAGGCGCGTACCGCGTCGTCGCCGACCAAATCGTTCCACAGCGCATCGAGGTCCTTCGCTTGCAGGTCGGCGTTCGGCGTCCTCGGTTCGCGTTTCAGGCCGGCGAGGTCCCAGACGAGGATTGTTGTGTCGGCGCTGCCCGTGGCCAGCGTCATGCCGTTCGCCGCGAAAGCGAGCGACAGGATCGTGCCGTCATGTCCCTTGAACGATTCGATCTGCTTGGCGGCGTCCACCTGCCAGAAACCGATCGTGTTGTTCGGGCCGCGCGTCGCCAGAAGACTGCCGTCGGGAGAATAAGCGAGCGTCGGCGACGTCGCGACGTTGAGCGGCCCACGCCACACGAAACCGCCGCCGCCGCCCACGAACATCGGCATTCCCGGCTGCCCGGCGAGGTTCGGCTGGCCGAGCAGACCGCGCTCGCGGCCGCTGGCGATCTCCCACAGGCTCACCGTCTGATCGCTGTTCTCGGCCGCCAGAACCCGGCCATCGGGTGAGAAGGCGATGTTGACAACGCTGCGTTCGGGAGGCACGTTGAACTGGCGCAACTCCTTGGCGGTGGCCACGTCCCAAAGGCGCAGCGAGTTGTTGACGGCTGCTGGAGGTTGTCCAACACCACGGACCATGACCGGCTGTCCGCCGACATATGCGGCAACAGTCTGCCCGTCCGCGGAGAACGCCAGTCCTTGCCCACCGGCGCCGGCACGCATGAAGCCGCCGGCGGGGCCGGCGACATTCCCGTCCACGATGGTGATCTGTCGCAGGTCGGCGCCTTTCTCGACGTCGTAAAGTCGAATCACATTGTCGACGGAACCGCGCGACGCCAGCACTTTGCTGTTGGGCGCGAACGCCAGGGCGACGGCGCCATTTTGATGCCCACGCAGCGAATGAACTTCCTTACCCTGAGCGATGTCAAAGAGACGGATCGTGCCGTCGGTATTCGACAGGGCCGCGATCTTGGCGTCAGGTGAGAACGCGGCGTGATTGGTTCCCTTGGGTTCGCTGAATTGGCCGACTTCCTGCCCGGAGGTTGCGTTCCAGCGCCGAATCGTGTTGTCGGCGCCGCGCGTGACGATAGACCTGCCGTCGGGAGAAACGACAACCGCGGAGACGCCGCTGCGATGCCCGCCTGCGGCTGCCTGCTCCTTGCCGGTGGCGACGTCGAAGAAACGCAATGCTTGCTGACCGCCAAACGCGAGCGTCTTGCCGTCGGTAGAGAACGCAAAGTCGCGCGGCTCCGCGGCAACACCGTAGAAAAAGAACGCTTGATTGACGTTCGCGAACCCGCCAGCGGGCGCTTCGCCGAACGTGTGTAGGCTCCTGCCGGTTTGCGTGTCGTAGAGACGGACCATCTGATCGCGGCCCCGGACGGCGAGCGTCCTGGCGTCGGGTGAAAAGATCAGCGCCGCGACGCCCCCTTGTGTATTGATCGTGCGGATCTCCTTGACGCCATCCGCTTCCTTGAGATGGATGACGTTGTTGCCGGCGTGGGCAAACATCTTGCGGTCGGACGAGTAGGCGAGCGCGGTGACGCCGCCCTGGGTGGTGTCGATCCTGCGGATTTCCTTGCCCGTTTCGGTCTCGGTGAGCCTCACGTGGGTGGAAACTTTCTGCATGTTGAATTCCAGCTCAGCCGTGGCGATGGTTTTGCCGTCGGGAGCAATGGCAACGCCGGTCGCCTCCATGATGCCCTGGCCGCCGAAGCGGATCGCGCCGGGCGGCGCGCCCTTGATCTGGCGGATTTCCTTGCCGGTAGCGGTCTCGAGCAAGTATGTGGTGCGATCGGCCCCCCGCGCCGCAATGGTCTTGCCGTCAGGGGAGAAATAGACGGCGGCAATCGCGATACGCGGCATTTGCAGTTGACGGATCTCCTTGCCGGTCGTGACGCTGATGAGTTGAATGGCGTTGTTGGGAACGATGTTCGCGAGAACCTTGCCGTCCGGCGACAGCGCGAGTCGCATCGGCGGGAGGTTGTAAGCGACGCGTACGCCGCCTAAGCCCGGCCCGCCGGGCGCGGCCGTTTCGAAACGGCGAATCTCCTTGCCGGTCTCACGGTCCCAGAAGCGAACGGCGTTTTCCTGCGCCGCGGTGATGACCGTCTTGGCGTCCGGGAAGGCGACGAAGGAGATGGCGCTTCCGTGTCGCCAGCGCAGCGTACCGAGCCGAGCGATCGCCCCGGGCGGAAGCGCGTCGCCGCTGGCGTCGGTCTTCGCCTCGCCAGTCGGCGTTTGTGCTTCGCCGGTGTACGTGAAAACGGTTACGAGCGCGAAGGCGCCCACGATCAGCGTGAGTTGTCTTAGCATGTCCATCCTCCTCTTTTGCCGCTCCCTGTTTAGCGCTCGCAGTGAAGTGCCGAGCGATTGGCGCTTCACTGCGAGCGCTAAACGGGGAGCGATTGAAATCAAGGCGGCGATGACGGCAATATCTCTTCATATTCCGAAGCGTCGTCCGCGCCGTTGTAGCGCGCGGGGACGATCAGCAAATCATCGTTCATCTCATCCCGAGCGAAGATCTTGCGGAACTTCGTGATGAACCAGTTCTCGGTGAGATGCCCGGCTAGTTGCTGCAAGTTCTTGACATCGTCGGCCGGGGCTTCGCGAACGAGATAGCCGATAGGGCGTTCCTTATGGCTCTTCGCCAGACGGGCGCGGATCACCTTGTAGATCGCCTCGGCTCGCTGCGGATCCTTCAGGTCGGCCAGCGTGAAACCTTCATCGACATTCGGCACGCGTTCCGCATAGGCAAATTTACCTGCCAGGATGCCGACGTCGTCCTTCGACAGTTTGCGGGCCCACTCCATCGTCGTCGGGATGTGCCCCTTGTTGTTCGGGTGCGGACGCTGACCGGCGATGAAGCGAAAGCCCAGCTCATTGGCGCGGGCCAAGAGCGGCGGAATCTGCCCCTTGTACCCATCGAGCCAATCCTGCCCGCGGCCCGGCAATCCTCCTGCGCAGCCGATGGCGCCTTGCAGCATCGGCACCCAGGTGTACTGATACGTCATATCGCCCGGCAGATCGACCTTGAACGGCGCCTGCACGTAGAACAACGCTTCCGTCTTCTCACGCACTGAGATCTGCGTGATCTTGAGCGGATAGACGAGCTTGTCCGACGTGAACTGAAAGCGCGTCGGCGTCACTTCGCCGGCGAAGGTGCCGTCCTTGTTGCGCTTCATCTGCGCGGTGTCGATCTTCATGACGGTGAAGAGCCACTTCTTCTGGATGTAAAAGTTGAGCGTCGCTTCATCGCCGGAGTAGCTATATTGGTTGTCCTTGAGCCACTTGAAGAGATCATCCGCGCGGCCCGCTTCGATGATCTTGTAGTCCAGCGAGCCGACGGTGCCGACTTCGAGGATCTTGATCGTGGATTTCCCAACCTTATTGAGGTTGAGGAGGTTGTCTGAAAATATTCCGGACTGCTCGTCCCTCATTTGGAGAAGGAGCTTCTCGACTTTGGGGAGCAGCTTCGATTCCGGCGACTCGCGTCGCTTCATGATCGTGTACACTGCCAGATGCTTGAAGAAATCGCGCGGCATCTCGCTGAGCTTGGGCTGCGTCGGCGTCGGGATGACCATGCCGAAGTCGAGCGCGTTGCCCTCGAACTTGGGCTGCACCGTAAACGTCTCGATTTTTTCGGTCGGCTCCCAGGTGATGAATACCTTCTGCGCCGGCTGCAAGATGTCAGCGTTCTTGGCCGAAAAGTAACAGCACGCTGCACGCAGGCTGTTCGAGGTGAGCAACAGCGCGAGCAATGCCGCAGCCAACGGAAGATAGCGACGCATTGGCACATCCTCTGTAGGGAAAAAAGGGCCCGCTGATACTACCATGAACGCGGCTCGGAAGGCAGTCTTTTGCAAGAGATTCGCCCAACGCTCCGGCGTGTGCGCACTATCCCCCCAACAACAAGACGATCTTCGATGCGAATACCAACAATCAACGCCCCGCAGCCTTGCGCAAGATCGCCTCGACTCGCTCGGCGATGATGCGTTCCTCGCCCGTTTGGAGAGTAAAGACGGAGATGCACACGCCGCGCTCGCCCGTGCCCGGCACGCGGCCAATCTGAATCGGCGCTTCCCCTTCCATCAAGGCACGCGTGAACGCCGGCCGTGTGATGCGAACGCGCGTTTCGTCCCAGGCGATGATGAGGTGCGGCACGCAGTTGGCCGTCGTCGGCGTGATGCGCTCGCACTGCACGCTCGGAATGCCCTTGACGGCAGCTTCGATGACGCCAATGCGTCGCTCCCACTCGCGAATCTCCGCCTTGTGATCGAGCCGCACGAAACGCTCAACCGCCACCATTGCCGCGATCATGTCCTCCTTCGAGACCTTCAATCCTCGCCCAATGCTCGGGCAATGCGGGTTGGTGTTGAGCTTGGCCGCATCGATCAACTCCTTGCGGCCAAGGAGAAGGCCGGTGTCGTTCGGCCCGCGCATCGCTTTGCCGCCGCTGAAGGCGACAAGATCGAAGCCCATGCGGTTGTACTCGGAGAGCCGTTCGACGGGAGGCACGTCGGCCGCGGCGTCAAGCAAGGTCGGGATGCGATGCTCACGTGCCAGGGCGATCCACTCCGCGCGGCGAATGCGTCCCGCGGCGTCGTCCTTGTTCATGAAGAACATCATGGCGGTGCGTTCGTTGACGGCACGCTTGACATCCGCCGCCGTCTCGACATCGATGAGCCGCACGCCGACGTCGGTGAGCTGCATGTCGTAGCAGGAATGATGCGGCCTTTGCAAAAGGACTTCATTCTTCATGCCGGCCGTGTCGGGCAAGCGGATGATCTTTTTGCGATCGCCGCGCGTGACGACGGCCGCCGTGCCGACGAGCAGCGCCCCGGCCGCCCCGGTGGTGACGAGGGCCGCCTCGACGCCGATGGCCTTGGCGATGCGTTCGCCGACGCGGTCTTGCAGTTCGACGAGATTGACGAAGTGCCGCGCCGCTTCGCCCCAGGCCGCGACGACCTCCGGCGGCATGACCGATCCGCCGAGATTGGTGACGGTCCCGGTGGCGTTGATGATGTGCTTGAGGCCGAGCGCTTCGTAGACGCTCTGACGCGGTTGGGCGGCGAGGGCATCGGGAGCGAGGGCGCCCGTGAGCGCGACGGCGGCGCCGGTTTGCAGGATCCGGCGGCGCGTGAGTTTCGGCGTGCAGGTTTTCTTCTTCATCGGTGCGCTCCCTGGATGAATGTCAATCGTGCCGAGGCGTTACTGCTTCTCTCTTTCCAGCACCATCAGCGTTGTCCGTGAGCCTTCCTTCGTTGCAAATTCGCCCGCCCTTTTCTTGTTGCGAAAGCCGAGCACGGTTGTCGTCGTCACACAGATGGTCAGGCGGTCTTTTTCGAGCTTGTAGATGCCGGGGCTAATCTCGTCCTTCACGAGCAAATCGATTCCCTTCGGCGTGGATTTCGGAAGCAGCTCGAACGATCCCTCGCGAATAACCTTGCCATCGATTTTCATAGTCGCCTTGCTGCCGTCGAACGTGTAGGTTAGCGACTTCACTTTCTCCAGGATCTCGGCCTTTTTCCCCTGATCCTCGAAATGCGTCAGACGCCACGTTCCCTGCATGGCTTTGGCGTCAGGCTCATTAGGGCCGCGCGACACGCGCTTGGCAACGGCCAAGGCGTGCGTCGATCCCGCAACCGATGCGAATTTGCTCGGCCTCTTTTTTCCGGCGGCATCGACACATTGTTTCAGGGTATCACCGTCCAACTGGTAGATCCCTGGCATGAGTTTTCCTTTGTCGGAGCCCGACGTGATCTCGAAGTCGAAGATAGCCGGCGTCTGCGTCACATCGATCTTGAAAGTGCCGGATTCAATCACTTTGAAATCGGTCTCGCTCTTCATGGTGAACCGATTTCCTTCGATGGTCATGAATGTCGAATCCAAAGGTGGGTTCTCTTTCCCCGCGAAGAACTGCGATTCGAGCAACCATGTGCCCTGGAGTTTTGCGAGTTCCTTTTTGCTGGCCTCGTCCTTTGCTTCGCCAGCAGACATGACGAGCCCCGGAAGCAGGAACAGAGCGAAGATGAACGCCATTCGTGCCGTCTTTTTCATTTCACGAGTCCTCACTTGTTAAATGTGCCGCACGGGAGCGACCACGAGCGGCACTCGACTCAGTGGATCGCGGTCGGCTTTCGGGAGCCGACTCGTCAACATGATCGGCTCCGCATCTCTCTTCGCTGGTCGTTACCTTACATCGACGCTGCTTGGGCCGCAAGGTATAATGTCGGGCACCATGCCCTGTCGCAGGAATATCGACCCCCCGGAGCGAACCATGTTGCGATCACTGCTGATATTATCGCTAATGCTTGTCGGCCTGACGCCACTCCGCGCTCAATCCGGCCCGTGGAACATCGACGAACTCCGCAAAACGCCGCGCGTCGAATGGCTCGACAAGGACGGCAAACTGCGCCGGCTGCTGTATGACTCGGAGCCGTATCAAGGGAAGCCGACGCGCGTCTTCGCCTATTACGCGGAACCCGACAAGGTCGATGGCAAACTGCCCGCCGTCGTTCTTGTTCACGGCGGCGGCGGCACAGCTTTTTCCGAATGGGCCCAGCTCTGGGCCAAGCGCGGCTACATCGCGCTCGCCATGGATTTGGCGGGCCACGGCGAGGGACGCAAACGATTGCCCGACGGCGGACCGAACCAGGACGACGCCTCGCGTTTCAAACAGAATGACCTGAAGGACATCTGGTCCTATCACGCGGTCGCGGCGGTCATCCGCGGGCACAGTCTGCTGCGCTCGTTGCCGAATGTCGATCCGGCGCGCATCGGCGTCACCGGCATCAGTTGGGGCGGCTATCTGACGTGCATCGTCGCCGGCGTGGACGATCGCTTCAAGGCCGCCGTTCCCGTCTACGGCTGCGGTTTTATCCATGAGAACAGCGCCTGGAATCCAACCTTCGCCAAGATGCCGGGCGACTGGCGCAAGGCGTGGGTCGAAAATTTCGACCCGTCGAAGTATTTGGGCCAGGCGAAGATGCCGATGCTCTTCGTCAACGGCACCAACGACTTCGCCTACCCGCTCGACAGCTATCAGAAAAGTTATCGCCTCGCCAAGAGCCGCAACCTGTGCGTCAAGGTCAATATGCCGCACGGGCATCCGCAAGGTTGGGCGCCGGTCGAGATCGGCCTGTTCATCGATCAGCACGTGCGCGGCGGCAAAGCCCTGTTCCGCTTCGACGATCCCGGCGTGCGCATGGAGGAGAAAGACGGCACAATCCGCCTGGCCATCCTGCAACCGCTTGGCATCAAGTCGGTGGCCGCTCACTGGACGAACGACACCAAGAATCCCTGGCAGAAACGCAAGTGGGAATCACGGCAAGCCCAGCAGATGGTCGGCAATGCCACCGATTTCTACAGCGCTTCGCTTTCCAAGGATCGGCCGTTGATCTACTTCCTGACGGCGACCGACGAACGCGGCGCGACCGTGAGCACCGAGCATGTGACGCTGGAAAAATGAGGAGAGCCGAATGCGATCATTGGCATTCCCAATTGCGTTCGTTCTGGCGATGCTCGGCCTGGCACGTCCCGCCAAGGCCGAGACCGTCCGCCTCGATGCCCGCGCGCTCTACGAACGCTCGACTTCGACGAACCTGCGTATCGCCGGCGACGGCTCAGCCATCGAACTGGATTGGGGCGAACTGTTCGAGGATGACGGCCCTGCCGCGGGCTTCTCATACAAGTCGAACGAGGAGAAGCTGTCGGCCACCACCTGGATCAAGAAGGAATTCATCCTGCCCAATCCGCAGGCGAAGAAGGCCGCACTCCTCATCGGCGGCAGCGGCACGTTGCGCGCGTTGGTCAACGGTAAGCCACACGACCTCGGACCGGCAATCAAGGTCGGAAACTACTGGCAAGCCTTCACGTTGCCGACGGAACTACTGAGCCCCGGCAAGAACGACCTCGTACTGCACGGCAACGGCAAAGTCTGGATCGCGCGCGACGACGAGTTCGCCGCCGGCTCACGTACGCGCACCAAGCATCCCAACCGCAGCGCCAAGAGCAACGACGCCGGCAAAACCTGGGACTACGATCGTCTCGGCAGCGCGGGCAATATCGACGGCGAATATTACGTGCGGCTTTTCCTCGAACATTTCCAGCCGCATGGAACGCTGACGTCCCCCATCTTCGACGCCGGCAATCTCGGCGGCAACCTGTTGTCGCCGCCGATCGTATCGCTTGGCCCGGTTCGGATCGACGTGCAGGCCGAGACGGCGAAAACAGGACGTAATGCAGTGCGCGTCCGCTCCGGGACGACCTGCGCGCCCGACGCGAAGAACTGGTCCGCCTGGCAGCCGCTCGGCGACGGCGGCGTTCTCGCGAAACCGCTGGGCCGATTTCTTCAGGTGGCCGTCGAGCTGACGAGCGCCGATCCGCTGCTGACTCCCAGGCTCAAGGGGCTCGCCATCGAGGCGACGCCTAAAGTCGCGGACGATTGGACCAAGAACATTCGTGTTATCGAACAGCTTAACGAAGTCATCACCCGCACGTCGATCCCATTCGAGTATGAGCCGTTCGGCCATCCGCGCCTGAAACAACTGCGGCAACAGCACAAGCTCGACGAAGTCGTCAAGGACGCGAAAAGCGAGCTGGACATCATCACCCGGCTGGCGGCGTGGTCGGCGGCACGCTGGCAACGCGGACATCTGCGCGACGCCTATCCAGCCTGGGACGCTCTCGATATCCTCAAGCCGCACGCGGACGGCGCCCCCGTCGGCGGCTTCTGCCAACAGTACAACGTCGTCTTCTTGCAGGCGTGCGGGAGCTTCGGACTCGTCGGCCGCGCGGTCTCCATCGGACCGGGCGAAAGCGGCGCGAAGATACGCAGCGGTCACGAAGTCGTGGAGATCTGGTCCAACGAACACAAGAAGTGGATCTACGTGGACGGCCAGATGGCGTGGTACTTCACCGACGGCCAATCGGCGACGCCGTTATCGCTACTGGAATTGCGCGAGCGGCAACTCCTGACGCTGCGCGGGAATAAGGCTTCACCCGTCAAGCTTGTGAAGCTCGCGGACATCGGCCAGGACTGGAAGGGCTTCGACGCCTTTCCGCCGTTTGTCGAGCTTCGCCTCATTCCGCGGAGCAACTTCTTACAAGAGAAATCACCTATCCCGCTCAACCAGGGCATGCGCGGTTGGTTCTGGACCGGACATTACGCCTGGACCGATGATGACGAACCGGCGGCCCTGCTCTACGGCAATCGCGTCCGCGCTCGCCGCGACTGGGCGTGGACGATGAATCAGGCCCACATCGTCCTCGAAGCAACGAACACGCCCGGCGAGTTTCACGTCCATCTTGACACCGAGACGCCCGGCTTCGACACGTTCTACGCGCAGATCGACGGCAAAGCGAAACAACCGGTCGCCTCCGGATTTGTGTGGCGACTCCTGCGCGGCCGGAACCTGCTCGAAGTCAGGCCTCGCAATTTGGCGGGCCGCGAAGGGATCGCCAGCCGGCTGGTGCTTGACTATTGATTTTGTTAGCCGGACGCGCAAGCGACGGACGAATGAACTCGTCGCTTGCGCGTCCGGCTAACGGGTCACGCCGTCGCCTTCAGGCCGTGATTCTGATTGTACCACTTGCGCAGGTCCGCCTCCCCATGAAGCAGCGAACGGCGTGCGAGCAGCAGCGTGACGACCCCCACCGACCCAGGCCCTAGCAGCCAATATAAACTCGGTGTCTCGGTCGAACCGAAATAGACACTCCCCGGCGGCAAAAGCATCGCCAGCGGCCGCCAATCCGTGTACGCCAACATCGCAGTGACGAGAGGCAACAACAGCGTCAGCGCGACGCCGAGTTGATTCGCCTGCTTACCGCGCGCGAATGCGCGAAAGCCGAGCGAAAAGTAAAATCCCCACAGAATGACGCCAGCCGACAAACCCGCGAGAGCCTGAACCCAGGTGATGCGCTCGGCGTATGCCGCTGCCAGCCAGAGCAAAACCGCAAGAACGAAATAGCCGCGGCTGCGTCGCCAGACCGCGGCAGTCGCGGCCTGCCAGTACGCCGCGCCGTCAAGCTCCGTCAAGAGCAGCAGTTCGAGGCGTCGGCAGCGATCATGAACGTTGCTGTCCCACAGTCCGTATTGAAACGCGGCCGGGACGGTTGCGAGCAGCGTCAATGCGGTCGCCAGCATCGGCAAACCGCCGAGCCGATCGAAAATCTCGAAGACCGTACGTCCAAGCCAAGGGGGCCAATCAGCTCCCGCGATGATGTACGCGGCGTAGAGAATCCCAAAGCCCCCCGCGAGCCAAACGTTGATTTGCCCGGCGTAACCGCTGACGCGCTTCACAGCCCACCATGTCAGCGGTTCCGCGCCGATCGGTTCGCGGTGCGCATCGTCCTCGTTGCAGATGCGGCGATAGTGTTCGTCGTGAAAATGCCCGTGCAGCCGCAGGGCGCAGCGAATGAGCATCCCGATCGTCAAGGCGACGCCGATCGACAGCGTCCAGAGGATCTGCTCCATTGCCCGGATGGAATGTCCCATCGCGCTTTGCATGGCGCCGAAGGGATTGTAATCATGCAGCCAGCGCAGCATCCGCAGGACCTCCACGCGCATCCCCTTCGGCAGCCCGCTCAACCAGACGCCGAGTTGTTCTCCCGCCAGGACGCCCACGATGAGGTAAACGAGTACGCCAAGAATTGCCAGTTTCTCGCCCCAGCGCCGGATGAGGATCGGCTCATAGGCCCACGTCGTCAGTCCCAATCCGGTCGCGGCGCCGAAGACGAACGGCATCGCCAGGAACACCGGCACATCCTCGACGTAGATCATCCCTTGCGACGCCATTGCCACGAAGATCGGCAAGCCCGCCAGCGTCGTCAAGCCGAGCAATGTCATGCCGACGAGCGCTTCGGCGACGAGCACCATAGGCGGCCGCGCGGCGCTGACGAGCAAAAACTCCAGGGCCTGACTCTTGGGCATCTGCGTCAAGCGCCAGCCGATAAGCAGCGCACCTTCGATGATACCCGCGACCAGCACCGCCTCTCCGAACAGGACTAACCCAAGCGTCGATGGCTTCCAGAGTATGCCAAGGAAGAGAATCACCAGCAGCGCCAGATGGCCGACGACGATGGCGCGCAAGGTCCGCTGCCGATTCGCCGAGACCGCCGCAAGTGTGAAGAAGGCTCTCATGCCGCAAGCATAGCTCACAAATCTTCACTGGTACGATGAGAGACTGTCATTTCGCCGCATAACCTAACATGTACAAGTTCCGGCAAATAGACTAATCTCAAGAAGGTCAGGGGGCTGTCAACCTGACATCGTTTCCCATGGTTAGCCGTGAAATTCAAACGAAGGGCGCCGGCATGCGAAAGCTGATGGTCCTGACGCTGCTCCTCGCGGCGACGCCTTGGTTTTTCCAATTCACGACAAGGAATGCCAACGGCACGCCGCGCAAGATCGGCGTGCAGCGGCGCGAACTCTGGACAACGTCACGCCTTACGGGATCGCTCGAAACGCCGCCCCCCTTCCGCACCGAACGCATCTTCAGCGCAATCAAATTTAGCGAACCTGTCACCATCGCGCGCATGCCAGGCTCGGATCGCCTGTTCGTGGTCGAACTGCGCGGCAAGATCCATTCTTTTCCTGACGATCCATCGAGCAAACGACTCGATCTCGCCGCTGACCTTGCGAACATCCCCGGCCACTGGCGCAGCTACGGCCTGACCTTTCATCCGCGTTTCAAAGAGAATCGGCAGGCGTACGTCTGTTACGTGCTGAAGAACGGCAACCCCAAAGGCTCGCGTGTGTCGCGCTTCAAGGTCACCGATACCGACCCGCCGCGGATCGACCTGGAGAGCGAAACGATCCTGATCGATTGGCCGTCGGGAGGCCACAACGGCGGCTGTCTTCAGTTCGGCAACGATGGCTTCCTCTACATCTCGACCGGCGACGGCTCCGGTCCGCATCCTCCCGACAGCCAGAACACAGGCCAGGACATCAGCGATCTGCTTTCCTCCATCCTCCGCATCGACGTGGATCGCACGGACGCTGGGAAAAACTACGCGGTCCCGAAGGACAATCCGTTCGTCAAGTTTCCCGGCGCACGACCCGAAGTGTGGGCGTATGGCTTCCGCAACCCCTGGAAGATGTCCTTCGATCCCAAGTCGGGCAATCTCTGGGTCGGCGATGTCGGCTGGGAAATGTGGGAGTATCTCTTCCGCATCGAACGAGGCGGCAACTACGGCTGGAGCCTCGTCGAAGGCCGACAACCCGTCCGGCCCGAAGGCAAGCGCGGTCCGACGCCGGTCCTGCTTCCCGCCGTCGATCATCCGCACACCGAGGCGCGCTCGATCACCGGCGGTCGCTTCTATTATGGCAACCGACTCAAGGAGTTGGACGGCGTCTACATCTATGGCGACTACGTGACCGGCAAACTCTGGGGTCTACGCCATGACGGCAAGAAGATGACCTGGCATAAGCACTTGGCCGACTCGCCGCTCGAGATTATCGACTTCGGCGAAGGACGCGACGGCGAACTCTACATCCTCGAACACGGCGGCACCATCAATCGGCTCGTCGCTAATCCCTCCGCGCAGGCCAACGCTCAGTTCCCGCGCAGGTTGAGCGAAACGGGGCTCTTCGCGTCGGTCAAAGATCACACACCGGCTGCCGGCGTATTGGCCTACTCGATCAACGCGGAGCCGTGGGCCGACCACGCAACCGCTGAGCGTTTCGTTGCGCTACCCGGAACGCCGAAGCTGGGCACTTATGCGAAGGCCGATTTGCA
Source organism: Planctomycetia bacterium (assembly GCA_005799265.1). GTDB lineage: Bacteria > Planctomycetota > Planctomycetia > Gemmatales > Gemmataceae > SIAQ01. The sequence continues at coordinate 25,328 of SYHD01000199.1, forward strand.
GCGCGGCATCGTCAAGGGCGCCTGGATTTATCCCAGCGATGCGGTCTTCGCCAAGACGATCTCCCTCGAAATGGAGCGCGGCAATCCCGCGAGCAGGCGTCGCCTGGAAACGCAAATCCTGCATCGCGATGGCCATGATTGGCGTGCGTACAACTATGTCTGGAACGACGAGCAGACCGACGCGCTCCTCACTGGCCCTGATGGCTTCGATCGCACTTTCATCATCAAGGATTCCGCCGAACTCACCGGCAAACGTCAGCAATCCTGGCACTTCGCCAGCCGCACCGAATGTCTCATATGCCACACGACGCGCGCCGGCTCGATTCTCGGCTTCAATATGCCGCAGCTCAATCGCGAGCATTTCTATGGCAAGACTGCCGGGCATCAGTTACACACGTTCGAGCATCTCGGCATGTTCGAGGAGAAACTGCCGGAGCCGTTGCCGCGTACGGCCCAGCCGTTCGATGCGAAAGAAAACCTGCACGATCGAGCGCGGGCCTATCTGCACACGAATTGCGCGCACTGCCATCGGCGCGGCGGCGGCGGCACGGCGGTGTTCGAGCTGCTGCACGAGCTCGACCTCAAGAAGATGCTGCTCGTCGGCACGCCGCCGTCGCAAGGAACATTCGGCATTCACGCCGCGGAAAACGTCGCCGCCGGCGATCCATATCGTTCGGTCCTCTACTATCGCATGGCCAAGCTCGGCCGCGGCCGCATGCCCTACTCGGGTTCGAGCTTGATCGATCATAGGGGTCTCGGCCTCATCCACGATTGGATCAAGGATCTCGCGCCAGAAGCAAAAGTCGCTTCGTTGACGGAGGCTCAGGCTACCGCCCTGAAAAAGCTGCGCATCGAATCCAACTCGAAGGAAGCGACAACGCACCTGCTTGCCTCGACCAGCGGCGCACTCGCGTTGCTCCGCGCTCTCGACACTCACCCCGTTCCGGCATTGCACCGCAATGAAATGCTGGCCCAGGCGACCGCCCATCCCGACGCGCAGATTCGCGACCTGTTCGAGCGCTTCGTGCCGGAGGAACAGCGAATCAAACGCCTAGGCGCAGTCATCAAGCCCGCCGAAATCCTGGCTCTGACCGGAGACGTCGCCCGCGGCCGGCACGTTTTTCTTCAGGCGGGTCAATGCAAGAACTGCCATCGCGTCGGCAAGGAAGGCGGCGACGTTGGCCCGGACTTGAGCCAGATCGGCAAGAAGCTCGATCGGGCCAAGATTCTCGAGAACATTCTCGATCCATCGAAAGATATCGAGCCTGCCTACATCACCCACTTGATCGAAACGACGAACGGAACCGTCTACTCCGGCCTGATCGTCAGCAAATCGGCGGCGGAAATCGTGATCAAGGACGCGCAAGGCAAAGTCACAACCGTGCCGGCGAGGATAGTCGAATCAATCGCCCCGCAACGGACGTCGTTGATGCCGGAATTTCTCCTGCGCGACATGACGGCGCGCGAAGCTGCCGATTTGCTGGAATTTCTGAGTTCACTGAAATAACGCACCCCGCACTCCGAGGATCTAATCCCTGATGGCAAGCCTTATTCAAATTACGCAAGCCTGTAAAATCCTGGGCGATCAGGTCTTGCTCGACCATGCCGAGGCCACGATCAGCGACAACGTCAAGGTGGGTTTCATAGGCCGCAACGGCGCCGG
>SYHD01000200.1 GCA_005799265.1 Planctomycetia bacterium
CTACCTGCGCGACAACATGAAGCCTGCACGCTGGGGCGATCCGAGCTTCCCGCCCGAATATCATCAGTGTCAACGCGCCCTCAACTACGCCGTCATCGACGAGGTGGACAACATCCTAATTGATGAGGCGCGCACACCGCTCATCATCTCCGGCCCGTCGTTCGGCACGCCCAAGCTCTACGACAAGGCCAACCAGATCGCCATCGAGCTGACGCGCCTCGAACGCAAAGCCCAAGAGAAGCTGCGCGCCCTCGGCCACGGCGTCAACATCCCCGATCATCCGCTCGCAGAAGAGAAAGAACCCGGTCTCGCCGTGCCCGGCGCGGAGGCCAGCAAGGGCGAAGACAACGCCTCCGCCATCACGGAAGTGAAGGGCGCCGGCGACGAAGAAACGCAGGTTGACGACGAAAAGGTCGAGGATTACGTCGCCAGCGCCAACGTCGAAAAGAAGGAAAAGCGTCTCGGTTTCTTCTTCGAGGTCAAGGAAAAAGAACGTTCATGCCACCTGACCGATCAGGGTGTGCGCAAGGCCGAGGAACTGGCCGGCGTTGAGAGCTTCTACACCGCGGGGAACATGGAATGGCCCCACATGATCGACAACGCCCTCAAGGCGCATCACCTCTACCAAAAAGACAAGCAATACGTCGTCATGCGCCATCCCGAAACCGGCGAGACGAGCGTCATCATCGTTGATGAATTCACCGGCCGTCTCATGGTCGGCCGACAATGGTCCGACGGTCTGCACCAGGCCGTCGAGGCCAAGCACGCCAAGGAAGGCGTCAAGATCAAGGAAGAAACGCAGACGCTTGCCACCATCACGCTGCAAAATTACTTCAAGCTCTACAAGAAGCTGTCGGGCATGACCGGCACGGCGATGACCGAGGCCAACGAGTTCTGGAAGATCTACAAGCTCGACGTTGTCGCCATCCCAACCAACCAGCCCCTCACGCGCGTCAACTATCCCGATCTCGTCTATCTCACCGAAAAGGAAAAGTGGGACGCCGTCGTCACCGAGATCGAACGCATCAACAAATTCGACACCGTCTACATGAAGGACGGCAACATCGTCATCGGCACGATCAAGAAGGATGATGACGATTCGCTGGAGATTGTCACGAAGGACACCCGCGAGACGCAGACTCTCAAGGCGGACGACATCGAACGGATCGACGAAAAAGGCCGACCGATCCTCGTCGGCACGACCAACGTCAACCTGTCGGAAAAGCTGTCGAAGATGCTGCAGCGCCGCGGCGTCAAGCACGAGTTGCTGAACGCCAAGCCCGAGTACGCCGATCGCGAGGCCGAGATCGTCGCCCAGGCCGGGCGCGTCGCCGCCGTCACGATTTCGACCAACATGGCAGGCCGCGGCACGGACATCATCCTCGGCGGCAACGCGGAAACGCTCGCCTGGGCGCGCCTCAAGGACAAGTACGCGACTCGCCTCGACGTGCCGCAAGACGTGTGGAAATCCGTCGTGGACGATATCCGCGGCAAAGAGAACATGATCGAGGAAGGTCGACAGGTCGCATCAATGGGCGGGCTGCACATCGTTGGCACCGAACGCCATGAATCACGCCGCATCGACAATCAGCTCCGCGGCCGAGCCGGGCGTCAAGGCGATCCGGGCTCGAGCCGCTTCTTCCTGTCGCTGCAAGACGACCTGATGCGCGTCTTCGCCGGCGAATGGGTCGCCAACATGCTCAACAAGCTCAACGCCATCGGCTTGGGTATGGAACCCGGCCAGGCCATCGAGAGCGGCATGGTCAGCCGGCGCATCGAGGTCGCACAGAAGAAGGTCGAGGAGTACAACTTCGACATCCGTAAGAACCTCCTCGAAGAAGACGAGGTGATGGATCATCAGCGCAAACGCGTCTATGGCTACCGCCAGGAGATCCTCAACGACGCCAACCCGAAGATCCGCATCTGGGACATGCTCGTCCAGCAGGTCGATCTCGCGCTGGATCGCTATCTCGATCCGCTCTACGGCCCCGGCAGCTTCGCGGAACTCGTCGTCCAGCAGCTTTCCGTGGATGTTGCCGCCGAGGACTTCAACAACTGCAGTTTCGACGAGGCCGACACGGTCGCACGCGAAAAGGCCCTCAACAACATCCAGACGCAGATCCAGGAATCCCTCGACGAAAACCTCGACGACGAGATTGACCCGTCCGAATGGAACTGGCAGGCGATGGCCGACCGCGTCAACAAGCTCTGGGCCCTCAAGACCACGGACCGCGCCTTGAAAAAGATCGGCCGCGACAACATCTCGCAGTACCTGTTCGCCGAGGCGGAGAAAGTCGCGCGCGGCATCGATCTGTCCAAGGGACGCACGTATCTGCAAGCCGACTGGGGCTTCATCTCGCTGTGCAACTGGTACGAGTCGAAATTCCAGATCAAAGTCGACCACACGCAATTCGACTACGACGTGCCACGCGAGCGTATCCGCACCATGCTCATCGATAACGTCATGAAGCTCTATCACGAGAAGGAAATCGAGTTCCCCGTCACCGTCGCCATGGCCCGCTTCATGAACGATCAAGGCCACGGCGGCGCCATCGGCCAGAAGTACAACCGCGAGGGACTCTTCCACTGGTACATGCTCCGCTACGGCAAGGACGGCGGCGTCAATGAGGAAGTCTTCCGCACCGAGTCGCGCGCCAAGATCTTCGCCCAGCTCGTGGAAGTCAGCCGCAAGACGTATCCCGCCCTGACGCATCACGACATCGACGCCAAGATCCAGCAAGCTCTCGCTGGCGCCAAAGACGCCGCCGAATCTGCCGACGCCCAGGAAATCAGCGAGTGGGTGAAGTCCGAATTCGGCCTGGAAATCGAGGCCGACAAGTTGATCGGTCTCGGCGCCGCGAAAGTGCGCGATCTTCTGTGGAACGCCTTCGACGCCCGCCATCGGCCCGAAATGCGCCGCATGGAACGCAGCCTCTTGCTCAACCAACTCGACACCACCTGGAAGAACCACCTCCTCGCGATGGATCATCTCCGCCAGGGAACGCGCCTCGCCAGTTACGCCCAGATCGATCCCAAGACCGAGTACAAACGCGTCGGCATGAAAGAATTCGAGAACATGTGGCAGGGTCTCGGCGACAAGGTCAGCGACATCATCTTTCGCATGGAGGACGACGAGGCCTTCGCCGAAACCGTGTGGACGATCGGCCAAACCGTTCACGAATCCGCCCCGCGCCTGCAAGCCCCCGAAGGCAGCATCCAGGCCCAACAGCAAGCCGGTATCGACGGCAGCCAGCAATCGGAAAAGAAGCAAGAGCCGATCCGCAATCGCACCGAGAAAGTCGGCCGCAACGACCCGTGCCCGTGCAAGAGCGGCAAGAAGTACAAGAACTGCTGCATGCGGCATTCCGTGACGTAAGAGCCAAAATCCTATCCCGAAAACATGAAATTGACCGGTTTTCCTTTTTCGTGTTTTCGGGATGCCCATTCATTGAGTTCGCGCACAACAAATTTATTCTGTCCGTCTGTACCTCACTTGGCTAACAATCATTTTCGTTTCATAATTTTCTGTTAGACTAATCGTTGGAATTAGCAAATCCGTCACCGTTCTACCCCCTGGAGATCCAGAAATGTTGGCTCGTACTCTCTCTGTGTTTGCGATTGGCCTGGTGGCCCTCCTGTTTGTCTGCGACCTGCAAGCGCGAGGCTCACGGCCCGACACCATCGTTTTCGGCGCCGACATGAACGCCGAACCTCTGACAACACTACAAACTCAGCAACCGTCGGGAGGCGCGACTCCCAGCCAAACGCCAAGCCAGGGCAAGACCAAGGACTCCGGCAAATCCAAAGATGCCACCAAGAGCAAAGACGCAAAGGGGAGAGGCGGCAAAGGCTTCGGTGGCTTTGGTCCCGGCGGCAAGGGTGGCTTCGGCAAGGGCTTTGGCAAGGGTGGTTTCGGCAAAGGCGACTTCAAGAAAAAAGACGAACCCAAGAAAGATGAGCCGAAGAAAGATGAGCCCATGAAATCGACCGGCAAAGGCCCCGCGTTCGGCGGCAAGCTCGACCCGGAAACGATCAAGACGAAGTACGAGTTCTACAAGAAGCTTTATGAGGAATCCCAAAAGGAGGCCGCGAGCGCGTCCGTGGAAGCGCGCATCGATCGCCTCATCAACGAACTGCAAGCTCTCCGCAAAGAGGTCCGCGGCAAGAAGAAATAGGCCGCGCTTGGCCCAATGGGAAGGCTGGATCAAACGCCGACGGACCGCGCTCATGTGAGAGCGAGGTCCGTTGGCATTTGAACCACTTCTAATGTTGGGAGCGAGAGATGGAGGCGAGAGAGACTCACGCTCCCCATCGCCAAATTTGCCAAATGAGAACGCGGTGATCGTCGAGGATGACATCGTAGTACACAGCCAACGGCTCGACGATCAAGATGCGCGTATTGCCTTCGCGCGATTCGCCGGCGTTAAGCGGGTCTCGTGTCAGAAGGCGATCGATTTCGTATGCCGCCTCGGTGACTGCTTGACGGTCCGGCGCGTTCAGCCAAATCTGCGCGAGCTCCTGTTCAATGGGACTCCAATCGGGCGTGAATTTCACGAGGCACCCAGAGCTTGCAGAATGTCCGCGAGCGATTTGCCGCCGGTGGATTCACGTCGCCGTTTGATCTCGTCAGCACTAAGTGAAGGCCGCTGGGACTCAGCTAGCTGATAGAGCAATTTTTGATAGAGTTCCTCCGGCAGGCACCGACCCATCGTCCGGCCATCGGTGTCGCACAGTTCGATTTGATCCGTCAGTCCGTGCAGCTTCGTCTTCAAGTCGGCGTCAAGGGTTATGCGACTCATGACTGGCCTCCAAGTTTGGCGGTTCAATCCATTCATGATATCGTCCGGCCGATGTCGTCGCAAGCCGTCGTCAACTACTTCAGTCCTCGCCAAAGACCGGAACTAAACTGGACTGACGAAAGTTGCCACCGAAGCGCGTGGGTCGGAAAACGATGCGGCAAACCAGAGTCATGTCAAGGAAAACTGCAACCAATTTGAATATGAACGAGGACATCCGAATTGTCGAAGAACAACTTGTAGCCGTTCGGCTTCTGAAGTTTGTTGTAGTAGGTCAACCAACAGCCGCCATTTGGAACGGGGCACAAATCGATGATTTCAAATCCATGTTTCTTGACCACCGGGCTAACGGTCTCATACGTCGAGTTTATTCTGACAATATCCTCTCCGATCTTGATTCGAAGAGGAGGCTTCGGTCGCTCTGCTGAGCGGGAGTCAGGAACAAGACAGGTGTAGGCAATGGCCATGATTAGCAGGGCCGCGCATCGTGCCCGCTTCGTCTGAATTCCCACTTCGACCTCGCGTTCGTTTTGATCGGCAAACCAGCAGCCTGTCGCCACCGCAGCATTGCGTCAGGACAGTTGCCACATCAGCATTTTGAACGTGTCGCCGAGCTTGCTGTTGACGCCGAGGGCGGCAGACGGTTCAAAGCCGCAGTGGACCATGCAATGGTCGCAGCGCGGGTCGTTGCCGGCGCCGTACTGGTCCCACTCGGTCTTGTCCATGAGATCCCTGAAGCTGGCGTGGTGCTCGTCAGTGATGAGATAGCACGGACCCTTCCAGCCTTTGACGTTGCGCGTCGGGTTGCCCCAGGCGGTGCAGGTCAGTTCGCGTTCGCCGGCCAGGAATTCGAGATACACCGGCGAGTTGTTCATGTCGTATTTCTTGAAGAGCTTTTTGGCTTCCTTGAACTTCGCGCGGATGTCGTCGCGCGTCAGGAAGATCTCGGCCGCGCCGTTCGGGTTGGTCTTTTGGACTGCGGTGTAGCCGTAAGCCGGCGACAAGAGGAAGCCGTCAACGCCGAGCTTGGTGAGGTAGGCGTAGAGTTCGTCGATCTCGTCGAGGTTCGTTTCCTTGAAGACGGTGGTATTGGTGCAGACCAAGAAGCCCTTGGCCTTGGCAGCCTTGATGCCCTCGACAGCGGCGTCAAAAACGCCGTCGCGTTCGACGCACTTGTCGTGCGTTTCGCGCATGCCGTCGAGATGGACGTTGAAGAAGAACCGCGACGTGGGCGTGAACTCGTGCAGCTTCTTCTTGATGAACATGCCGTTGGTGCACAGGTAAATGTGCTTGCGCTTCTTGAGGATCTCCTTGACCAATCGACCGATCTCGGGATAGATCATCGGTTCGCCGCCGCAGATGCTGACGATGGGAGCGCCGGCCTCATCGACGGACTGGAGGCACTCTTCGACGGAAAGCTTTGACTTGATGGTGTCTTCGTATTCTCGGATGCGACCGCAGCCGGTGCAGGTGAGATTGCAGGCGTGCAAAGGTTCGAGCATGAGGACGAGGGGAAAACGCTTGGTGCGCGTGATCGTTTTCTTGGCGATATATCCAACCATCGTGCTCGTGAGGCTCAAGGGAAATCGCATGGGAATACTCCTAATTTGATCGGACATCAATGCGGTGCGACGCTCCGCGTCGCAAATTCACGACGCGGAGCGTCGTGGCACATTTGGCTGAGAATCATTTTGCCATTGCCACGGCAGGCCGGGCATAGCGGATCGGTTCGTGGACCACTCCGTTGAGGGCTGGCTCGATCTTGCTGGCGAGTGCGCGTTTGTAGCGTGCCAAGGCCAATAGCGGAAAATAGAGGCGGTACATGTGATACTTCAGATAGAAGACTTTGGGGAACCCCGTGCCGGTGAACTGATCTTCCTGCCAGTTGCCATCGCTGCCTTGCGTCTCGACAAGATAGGCGATGCCGCGCGGTACGCAGTCGCTGTGTGCCTCGCCGGCGGCGATGAGCCCGGCCAGGGCCCAGGCCGTTTGCGATGCGGTGACGGTCCCCTGCCCCGCGAGCGATGGGTCATCGTAGCTTTGGCAACTTTCGCCCCAGCCACCGTTCTCTTGCTGCACGTCCTTGAGCCAGGCGACCGCGCGCTGAACCATCGGCTGCGTCATGTCATAGCCGGCAGCCTCGAGCCCGACCAGGACCTGCCACGTGCCATAAAGATAGTTGACGCCCCAACGGCCGATCCAGCAGCCGCGTTTGTCCTGGGTGCTGGCGATGAAGGCGATGCCGCGATCGACCTGTGGATGCCCGACGCGAATGCCGAATTGTCCGAGTGCTTCGAGGACGCGCGCGGTGATGTCGGGGCAACTGGGATCGAGCATCGCGTTGTGGTCGGCGAAGGGAACCTTGGTGAGGATTTCGTGGTTGATGTCGCGGTCAAAGGCCGCCCAGCCGCCGTCCTTGTTCTGCATGCGCATCAACCAGTCGAGACCGCGCTGGACGGCGGGGATGCGTTCGCCGTGGTAGCCATCACGCTCCGCGTGATGAAGTTCCTCACGCGGAGCGTGAGGACTACTGTGAGCCTGCGCATGCTCCCACGCTTGCCCGCTGCGCGCCAGGCCCATGAGCACCATGGCGGTGTCGTCGATATCGGGGTAAAAGCCGTTGCGATACTCAAAGAACCAGCCACCCGGTTCGGCGTCGGGAGTCATCAAGCTCCAGTCGCCGGGGCGGCGCACCTCGCGCTGCAACAACCAATATGCCGCCTTGGCAATTGCTTGATCGTGGCCGCCGGTCCCCGCCAGGGCCAGGGCATTAAGCGACAGTGCCGTATCCCACACCGGCGAGAAGCACGGCTGCACGCGCAGCGTATCTTCTTCCTCCAGCATGAGATCGTCAAGTTGCTGCAACGCGTACTGCATTTGCTCCGAATCATTCGCATATCCCAGGCAATGCAGGCTGATGATCGTGTAGATGATCGGCGGGAAGATGGCACCGACACCGTCCGAATCGCTGAAGTGGTCGATCATCCAGGCTTCCGCCTTTGCGATCGCGCGCTTACGGACGGACTGCGGGCCCCAGACTTCGAGCCACTTGATGACCTGATCGGCTGCGAGAAAGAAATTCGTCCAGGTGAAGAGCCGATTGGTCGGCGGATGAGGCCAGCGCAGCTTGAGTGGGTCATCCAGAAACAATTCTGCGACGCCCTGTTCCTCAGGAATATTGCGGACCGGTTTGTGAGCGTAAAAGAGGCTCAAGGGTACGATGATCGTGCGCGTCCACGCCGACATGGCATAAATATTGAAATAGGCCCACTTGGGCAGAAAGAGCATTTCCGGCGGGACCGCGGCGCAGTTCTCGTAGGGAAACTGGCCGAGAAAGGCTAAGTAAAATTTCGTATAGCTGTTGCACTGAACGGCGCCGCCCATTGCCAGAATCGCCGCACGCGCTTGCCGCATGTAGGGAAAGTCGGCGCGATGACCGGCCAGTTTGAGAGCGAAATACGCCTTGACGGAGACGTTGATATCGACCGGCCCGCCCGGATGGTTGCTCCAGCCGCCGCCATCGGGACGCTGCTGCGTGACCAGATAGTTTGCGGCCTTGCGAACCCGCTCCTCCCCTTCTCGGCCCAGAAACGCCATCAGGAGGATGTACTCGGATTCGAGAATCGTGTCCCCCTGCAATTCGCCGCGCCAGTGGCCGTCCGAATTCTGTAGCGATAGCAAGCAACGCCGCGCGCGCTGCATGACGGTGTCGAGTCCGAAAGTGCTCACGGATCCAATAAAGCGCGCGGCCATTGACAGCGAACTTGGGTGGTGGGCGAAGGCTGATGTTACAGTCGCGGACATCCAATCCCCAATCGTAACCAGTTAAGCGAGGCAGTCGCTAGCTTCCGTTGTTTGACTTATAACGGCTGACGCGCAAAAGTGCAAGGGCAGGGGCAAGTTAGGTCGGCAGTGGCCAGTATTAGAATTTTAGATCGCCTGGACAAATGGAGAAGAATGGGCTAATCCGGAAAAATTCCCTCACCGCCGCTGAATCCACTCCCGCCGACCAAATTTATCTTCTACAAGCTTTGCAACAGACCTATTCATTTCATCTCGTAAATTCTTCCCGAACGTCAGATTTTCACAAAGTAATTTCCTCAAGGACGTGATCGGAATCGGTACATTCGTCAAAAAATCAGTATGTTCGCGCTCGCGTCGATACGTGGGTTGGCGCTGGGGCATCTTGAGGTAGCGATGCATCGGCGTGAAATCGAAGGCGTACAACAATGAACCATGATGCAAGAGATGCGACCGTTTGCGCTGCTGCGCGTTGCCGGAGAACTTGCGGCCCGCATACGCCAGGTCGCTGTGTCCCTCCAGCGTGATGGGTGAGATGAACGGTTCGAGGGCGCGTTGGATATTGCCGAGGATGAATCGGTAGGATGCGTGCAGATCGTTCAATGCGGGGTCACGATCGAAACGCAAGATGAGGCTGTAGAGGAGACAGCCGGCACCCAGAAGTACAGTGCCGCCCCCGGAGGAACGCCGACCGACGGGGACGCCGTCGGCTTCGCAGGCGTCGAGATGGATGTCGTCCGCACGTCGGCAGCCGGCGCCGAGAACGACGGCAGGGGCGGGCCACTCCCAGAGTCGCAGCACCTCGGGGCCACCCGCCTCGGCCTCATCGAGCAGCGCTTCATCAAGCGCGAGATTCTCGGCCAGGCTCGGCAGCGTTTGTTCGAGTAGGCAAATCGCCGAGCTCACTTGAGCACCTTGGTGTTTTTGCGGTCATTCAGGACCCAGCAATTGAAGACGCAGAGCGCCAACCCGAGGACGAAGGTGAGCAGTAAACCCAAGAGATGCATGACGAACTGGGATGAGCCGCGGATGAAGAAGATTTCCGCCACGACACCGCCCAGAGCGAACAGCACGGCAGCGCCCGGGCAGTACATCGCCAACGTGGCGCCGAAGCCACCGCGGCGCACGAGGCCGATGCCGCCGATGAACGTCAAGAGCGCGAACACGAGGAGGAACGAGTAGAGCACGATCAGTGTGATCACACCACCGCGCGTAAGCTCGGAGGTTACGGCGCGTTGCTGCCTGCTCTCCACGTTGAGGGCAAGCAAGAATTGCGTGGTTTGCACGAGCTTCGCGATGAAGTAAACACCGAACACGCCACCCCAGCAAATCGTGAGGAGCAGGCACCAGATTAGCGCGGGCGAATGCAGCTTCTCTTTCTTCTTCGCCGGTTCGTCAGCTTCGTCGTCATCTCTGCGGGCCATGATGTTGACGAACTCCCGCAGGAATCACGTGCGATTGCGACGAGCATGTTAGCCGGACGCGCAAGCGACGGATGTGGTAGAAACCATCGCTTGCGCCCCCGGCTAACGTCCCGCGCTACTTCGACGACAACTCGAAATTGAGCTCGTTGGTGCCGGTCTTGACCTTGGCGGTCAGGTCCGTCGTCGCGTAGACGGCGTAGCGCTCGGGATAACGATTCTTCCCTTGCTTGCCGGACGGCTCGAAGAACGGGTCGCGCATCGTCACCGTGATCCTGTAGTCTCCTTCGTTCACGCCGTCGTTCGCGGTGTAAGTGCTCAACGCGTATGATCCATCGGCTTCGACGAACGCGTCCGTGACACGGAAGCCCTTCTCTCCCTTCTTGTCGGTGGGATCGGGCCGCCAAATGGTCAGCTGTGCCCCCGCGGCCGGCGCGCCGTCGAACGTCACCTTGCCGCGAACGGGATGGGTTGGCTTGCGGTTGTAGACGATGACGCCTTCTTCGTCGGTGATTGCCTTCTTGAGATTTTCCGGATAAATGCCATCGAGCATGATGTTGGCGATGGTCGGGTCGGCGTCTTTCTTGACGGTGACCCAGGCGACGTGATCGAATTCGCCGTAACGCATGCCGCGCAACTTGCTGCTGCCGCCGGTCGTCGCGAGCTGGTAGTAGTTCATGCCCTGGCGGACAAACTTCTGGTAGCGATGGATATGCCCGGCGAACACCGTGTATTTTCGCCCCGCGAGCGCCTTTTCGATATCAAGCCAACCGTTCGCGTCCAGGGCGGCTTCAGTCCACATCGGCTTGTGCAGCATCACAAAGGTCCAGCGCACTTTCGGATTGTCTTGCAACACCTTTTGAAAGTACTCGATCTGTTCCTTGCTGACGCGTGCCTGCTTCTCCTCGTGCGGATCGTCGGAGTTCACGGCGAGGAACAGCACGTCTTTGTAGAGGAAGTGATAGTACCCGCGTCCAAAGCGTTCCTTCCAAATATCGACCTGGTTCGCGTTCGCGACATCGTGATTGCCCGGCACATAAAAGAACGGCATCTGCAGCTTGCTCGTGTAGGTCTGAAACTCCTTCCACTCGGCTTCAACGCGAGCTTTGTCCTTCGAGTAGCCCTCGATGAGATCGCCGACCGAAACGACGAACGCGGGCTGCAGCAAGTTGATCTGTTCGACCGCTTGCGAGAAGATGCGGGCTCGATGTCCGCCGGTGCGATCGCTGATGGCGACGAAGTGAAACGTCTCGGGCGAATTATTGATGCGCAAATTGGTCCACGGATTGCGATTTTCGATGTCGATCTGCAATTCGGGCTTCGCGTTCTTCTGTGCTCCCGACATGGCAATCGCGCCGACAAGAAGACCCGCGACGAGGGGTGCGATCAAGATGCGTTTCATGGATTCACCTTGCATGAGCGTTGAGTGTGGCACGACGATCCGTGCCGCACAACATTAAGTTTGAGATAAATTAACGCCTCCGACGCGACATTGCCCGCGCAAAATGGTAAAAAAACGATGAAACCTGTCACGCTGCCAAGCGAGCGCCTGCGGTTTTCATTACAAGCTGCGACCGTAAGGGACCGGTGTTTGAGCCCCTCCCTTACGGTCGCACCTCGTCTCAGGCGGTCGATGGCGACTCGGGAAAAGGAACTGCCGCATGGAGTTGCACTCGCTCAAGCTGTCCTTGACCGAGCAAGATCTCAACGAACTCTTGCGCAAGTACCTTCCCAAGACTGTCGAACTCGAGGATCTACGCATCAAGTTCGACGATCAACGCATCCATGTCACGGGCGTTTATCCGTTTTTCATTTCCGTCCGCTTCGAAACGATCTGGGAAGTCGGCGTCGAGAACGGCCATGCCAGCGCCCGGCTTGCCTCATTCAAGGCGATGGGCGTGCCGGGCAACATCTTCAAGAGTTCGGTCGTCAAGATCGTCGAAGACATCGCCAAGCAGGAAGGCTGGATCCGTATCGTCGGCGATCGTTTTCTCGCCGACCTGGAGCTCGGCTGTTCAAAGTATGCGGTACTGGCGAATTTGCATCTCAAATCGATCATCGTCCGTCCCGGCACGCTGGTGCTAGAAGCTGGACATTAGTATCTTTCTTCTCGCCTTCTCCTTCGCTTGCGGAGAAGATTTGAAGCCTCTATGGTGTTGTCATTATGCGGTTTGCGTGCTGTAGCGGCGATACGTGCGCAGTGTGTCGCCCAGGATGGTACGGCCGCGGTCCGTC
>SYHD01000201.1 GCA_005799265.1 Planctomycetia bacterium
GTGCAGCCCGTTCAGATAATCGAACACCCGCGCCAGGCCGATGAGCAGCAAGACCACCAGCGGCAAACTGAGATAGTTGATGTTGCCGAAGTTGGTGCCGATCGTCTCGAAGAAGTGCATCCAACGTCCCTTCTGTTTAGCCGCGGGTCGGAGACCCGAGCGGGTCTGCGACCCGCGGCTAAACACATTCATGTTCCTTTGATGACGATTTCGGAGATGACATTGGCGACGTGCTTGCAGGCATCGACGGTTTCTTCGAGCCATTCGTAAAGCTCGCGCCACTTGATCAACGTCAAAATATCGATCGGCGTGATGGCGTGCACGGCAGGCATGGGTTGTTCGGAAATGCCCGCGGCGTTACCGGCGACGCCGTTCGCCAGCACGAGATTCGCGAACAACGCGGCGTCGGCCCTGCGGTAGATGCGGTCGGCGTCGTTTTCCAGCTGGCCGATTTCGCGGATCAGCAAGTGGATCTTTTCTGAATTCCGCATGTCGCGTAAAAGTCGAACCGCCGCCTCGACCCGGATGCAGCACTCCTTGACGATCCGCGCCAATTCGACCGCTTCCGGCGTCGGCTTCTCGATCTTGAATACGTCGAGTCGATACGAGGTCTTCTCCATGTTGTCCATGACGTCGTCAAGCGAGGTGGCGAGGGTGTGTACGTCCTCCCGGTCAAACGGCGTGATGAAAGTGCGGTCGAGGGCCTTGATGATCTTCTCGACGCTGGCGTCGCAGGAGTCCTCGTCCCGTTTGAGTTCGTGGCTGCGAATATCGAGCTTGTCGAACTGCGTGACCATCTCGTGAAATTTCTTGCCGGCCTGAGTGAGCGTGGCGCCGAATTCGTCGAACATGTCGAAGAACTTCATCTCGCGTGGGATGAGACTGATTCGCATTGCTTGGGATCCTCCCAGTGAGGAAACGCGGTCCTTGGTGATGTCTATTCGGTTTGCTGAGGATTATTTTATGGATTTTCCACACCTGGTAATGTCGATTCGGTTTGCTGGGGATTATTTCATGGATTTTTCACAAACGGACGCAAACGATTCGCCGAAAATCGCCCTTACCTCCTGCCACCTGCGGCTTAAGGTGCGCAAGCTCGCTGCCGAACGCCAAGCCGCAAGCTGCAGATCGACCGAAAAACTCGTTGCCCCGTGTGGGTCGTTCGTGATAACTTAGATGGTGGGGAAGCATCGTTTTGCGCGGAGTACGTCATGCGCTATGGATTCCTGAGTCTGGTGATCGTCGTCCTCGTCGTCACGGCGTCCGAGTCGCAGGACACCAAGAAGAAGGACAAGGAGCCGGACAAGAAGAAAGAGCTCCCCGGCAAAGAGAAAGATCCCAAGACGGTCACAGAGCCTGAGATCACCGAGGTGCTGGGCAAGTCCTTCAAGGAATGGCAGAAAGAGATCCACCACGCTGATCCCAGCAAGCGTGAAACGGCCATGAAAACAATCCTGCTATTTGGCCCGAACAAAGCCTATGATGCCGTGCCCGATCTGTTATTCGAATTGAAGAAGCACACCGCGACGACTCCCGTCGATCTCGCCGTGCGCGTTAACGGCACGATGACTCTGAGCACGATTTTCAAATACAAGATGGAACCCGACCCCAAGCAGACAAAGGAAGCCGCGATCTACCGCGCCCAAGTCAAGGAAGCGGTCGCGATCTATCGCACGTTTCTCAAGGATGATCAGGTCATGCTGAGAATCCGCACGGTGCAGGGCCTGGCCTACCTCGGCCCGGCCTGCCGCGATGCGTATCCGGAAGTCCAGAAGATGGCCGCCGCCAAGGAATCCCTGACCTGGGAGGCGCGCAAGGAGGCCGTGCAAGTGATAGGAATAATCGGCTTCAGCGATCTGGGCTCGCCGCAACCCGGAGCGATGGGCGAGGTGCAAAAGGCCCTCGGCGACACCTCCTATCAGGTGCGCATCGCCGCTCTGCAATCAATCACGCGTCTTGGCATGGCCGCGACGCCGGAGCAGAAGGCCCCCATCATCAGCCGGCTCAATGCGTTCGTGGACGCTGAACCCGACCTCCAGGTCGCCGTCAACGCCCATCTCGCCATCATGACGCTCGAGAAGAAAATCACGCCGCGTCATCTGAATCCGGTCATCAAGCTGCTGAAGCACAAGGATTCGTCGCTGCGTCTGGTGGCCGTCCAATTGCTAGCGGCGACAGGCAAGGACGGCAAACCGGCTATTCCCTCGCTGCTGGAGGCGGTTTATGATCCCGAAGTCAACATTGGCGTCGCCGCCATCTATACGCTGCTCAGCCTCGAAGCCGACGAACTAATCCCGGTATTAAAGAAGATCGCCAAGGACGAGAACGCCGAGCAGGAACTGTACGACGCCGCCATGGAGGCGACTGAGGTGATCGAGAACCGCGACAAGATGCGCAAAGAGAAAAAGGCCAAAGACAAGAAGTGATGCCGTCACGAACGGCTTGGCATTTTCGGCGCGTATCAGAATGTGATTTGCTCTCGATGCCCATTTCATGATAGCTTGAAGTCTGGGGAAGCCTGACATTTGCGAGGTCCATGATGGCATTCCGCTTGACGGCGCTAATTCCTGTTTTTCTAATGGCGAGCCTTGCGGCAACCGTTGGGTGCACGCGGGTCGCCAAACCCGTTGAGGATCCCAACAAGACGCCGCAGCAGCTCGAGCCGACTGGCGGGCCTGTGCCTGAACCGCTTGCCAAGTCCGGATCGACCCCGCGTCCTGTCCCGGTAGTCCCCAAATCCGATCCCAAGCCGTTGAGCAATCCCAAAGACAAGCCACCCGAATCCAAGAGCGAGCCTGTCAATCCGCCGAAAACGGATACCAAGGTTCCAACGCCCGATCCGAAGGGGGGCAAAGATCCCAAAGACACAAAGGAGCCCAAGGCCGAGCCGATGGAGCCCGCGTTTGTCGAACCCACGGAAGTTCTGGGCAAGACGTACGAACAGTGGAAAACGCAGGTCCGAGCCGCGGATCCAACGCGGCGCGAAGAGGCCATGAAAACCATCCTGTTCTTCGGCCCCGCCAAGGCCTATGACGCGTTGCCCGTCATCATCGGCGAATTGAAGAAGCACAAACCGCCGGTCGCCCGCGTCGATCTCAGCGTCTGCGTGAACGGCCTCTTCGCCATAACCCAGATCCTCTTGAGCAAGAAAGAGCCCGATCCCGAGCATGTTGATGAAGCCTTCAAGATCTACAAATCATTCATGAAGGATGAGCAAGTTATTCTCCGCACGCGCGCGGTTCAAGGCGTCCTGGCGTTGGGACCGAAAGCGCACGACGCCATCGAGGATGTCATGAAGGTGGCCCGCGACGGCGCGACCTGGGAGGTGCGCCGCGAAGGCCTTCTTGTCCTCGGACAGCTGGCACGCGACATGAAGACAATGAACACCAAAGTCCCCGCCGAACTGCGCAAGGCGCTTAACGATTCCGCCGTGCCGGTCCGCATGGTCGGGTTGCAAACCATCTTGGCCGTCAAGGACAAGCTGGACGCCAAGGAGTTGAAGACGACCGTGGACGCGATCGAAACGCGCGCGAAGAAGGAAGAGAACCCGGTGCTGCAAATCTTCGCCTATAACACGATCATGACTCTCACGGACGACGTGAAGAAGGTCCATCTCGACCCAATCATCAAGATGTTGCAGCACAAGGAAACGCCGGTGCGCGTCCAAGCCCTACAGGCGATCAAAACGCTCGGACCCAAGGGGCAGCCAGCGATGGACGACGTCAGCAAGCTGGCGCGCAATGGCGACACCTGGCAGTTGCGCAAGGAAGCCCTCTTTACCGTCGTAACAATCGGCTTCGACAAGAAGGATTTGCATCAAAAAGTCTTCGCCGAATTAACCCACGCCCTCGACGACGTTGCCCCGGAACTGCGCTTGTACGCATTGCAGGCGATCGTCGCGGCCCGCGGCGCGCTGGACAAGAAGGAAAAGGACAACACCGTCAAGAGTCTGGAAATCAGCGTGCGAAGGGAAAAGGAAGCGGCGGTGAAAATCTGGATGTACGCCACGATCATGACTCTCACCGAGGTCGTCAGCAAGCCGCGTCTGGATCCCGTCATCCAAATGCTGGATCACAAGGAATCGATTGTTCGTTTGCAAGCGCTGCAGGTAATCGGTCTGTGCGGCAAAGACGCCAAGGACATTGCGCTGTCCGCAGTGCTCAACGCCGTCAAGGATCCGGACGTCTCCATCGCCACGGCGGCAATTGACGCGCTGCCGAACCTGCACGCCTTCGAGACGATCCCGATGTTGAAGTCGATCATGGAGGACAAGAAGACGCCTCCGGAACTCATCGAGGCCGCCGAGGACGCCATCGCGATGCTGCAAGAGGGCATCGCTCAGGAAAAGTCGCGGAAGGACAAATCGAAGAAGGGTACGGAGAAAAAGGACAGTCCTCGCTAGTCGTCAAAAAAATGAACCACGGGGGGACACGGGGAACACGGGGAAAGGCAAGAAAAACCTTGAGATTCCGATCCTCCAAAGCCACTCTATGGTCGGGACGCCCCATCCTCTCGCGTTCCCCTTGCGACACTTTTTGTATTCCCCGTGCTCCCCGTGTCCCCCGTGGTTCATTTTCGGATGGAGATAGGCGAAGTGTTAGAAAAAGTCAGGCGTCGCGACGATCTCATTTACCACGAGGTTCGCATGGCACGACATCTCAGCCTTAGCCTCATCGCTATCTGCTTCGCGTTCACGCCGCTGAACGCTCAGGAGAAAATTTTCCTGGGCAAGACCGCCGACGCCTGGGCGACACAGCTCAAGCAAGGCGACGCCAAGGCACGCCGCAGCGCTGCTTTTGCCCTGGGCAAGATGGGCCGCAACAGTCTCAAGTCGATCGCCGACATGCGTGCTGCGTTTGCCAAGGAGAAGGACGCCAAGGTGCGTGACGCCTTGCTTTACGCGCTGGGGGAAATTTGCCGCGAAACGAAGGGGGACGCGGAACTCGAATCGCTGTTCGTGAACGCCTTGAAAGACACCGACCCTTACGTGCGCCGCAGCGCCGCGTTCGGTCTGGGTTGCCTGGCGCGAAAATCGGAAACCACGCGCGCGGCCCTCGATCGAGCCTTGTCCGATGATATCTCGATCGTCAGGCAAAACGCAATCTGGGCGCTGGTGCAGTTCCACGACGCGGCGCTGCCATCATTCGCCAAGGGATTGCGAGACTCGGAGTCAAACGTCAAGCGCGAGTCAGCCAACGCGCTCCTACAAGTCGGCGACGGCGACAAAGTACACGACATCTTGAAGGATCTGCTTCCTTTGTGCCGCGACAACGACCGCGAAACGCGTCGCGCCGCCTTGAACGTATTGGTGCGCATCGTCGATCCGGGGGACAAGCAGGCGATCCCGAATTTGCGCTGGGCGCTCGACGATCGCGACCCGGAGATCCGGCGCAACGCGGCTCTGGCGCTGACCAACATCGGCGGCGCGGAGACGGCCGTCGCCCTGGACGCTCTGCTGGAGACGGCGAAGAACGACGATCTGGAGTTGCGCCGCCAGGCCGTCATCGCCATCCGCAACATCGGCCCGGCGGCGGCCCCTGCCGTCAAGAGCTTGATCGGCATCCTGAACGACGACGAGGATCACAAGACGCGCGAGCACGCCGCGCTCGCTTTGGGAGGCATCGGCAAAGCGTCGGAGCCGGCCATTCCGCTTCTGGTCAAAAAAATCCAGGATACACGCGAGGATCGTAATGTCCGCACCGAGTGTGCGATGGCCCTCGCCAGGATCGGCCCCGTTCCCGCCGTAGTGCAACATATTCCCACCTTGCTCGAGATCCTCGCCGACCCACGTCAAGACACCAAGGTGCGCGAACGCGTCATCTGGTCGCTGCGCGTTCATGCCGCCAATCTCCGCAACATGAAAGGCCCCCTGGAAACCTTCACGGAGTTGCTCAAAGAGCCGAAAAACGACGACAACAAGATGATTCGCTACGACTCCGCCTACATGCTCGGCATGATCTGGCAGCAGCAAGCGCCTGCGGCGACCCTCGACATGCTCAGCGAATTCCTGCTCGACGCCAATGTCAAGGTCTACGTCAAGACCGATACCGGCGTCGAAGGAGGCAGCGAAACCGGGACGGGCAAGAGCAAACTCGCCGAGCGCGGTGAAGGCGACGGCCGCGTCATGGCCGCCGACGCCCTACTGATGATGGGCCCCGCGCGCTACGCCGGCCGCCAGGACATCATGCGCCAACTCCGTGAGCTTGCCCAGGACGTGCGCGTCTCCCCTGTTCTGCGCAAGAAGGCCTCCGACCTTCTCAAATAGCCCGGCATTCGTTGAGCGCTCGTATGACGCCGCGCGAAACGCAAAACACTTCCGGCATTTCCTTGTGCCCTCGTGCGCCTGTGGTATCCTGAATGCCCGGATAACACCACACGCACGAGGTCCGCCATGAAACGCTGGACGATTGTCTGCCTCTTCCTTCTTGCCGCTCCCGTTGCCGCGCAAGAGCCGATTCGCTTGCCGAACAACCCCGCCCTCTCCGCCGACGGGCAATGGCTCGCCTTCGACTGGAACGGCGATATCTGGATCGCTTCATCCAACGGCGGCGAAGCGCGCCAGCTCACCGCGCATCCGGGCCGCGATACGCAGCCGCGTTTCTCTCCCGACGGCAAGACGATCGCCTTCGTCAGCGATCGCGAGGCCAGCCCGCAAATCTTCACCGTCCCTTTCCACGGCGGCAATCCGGAACAACACACGTATCACACCGCCGGCGCGACCCTGCAAGAATGGTCCCCCGACGGCAACGCCCTGCTCATTCGTGCCGCGCGCGATCACTTCTGGCGCCACGCCGAACGCTTCTTCACGATCAAGTGCAAGGCGCGTTCAGGAGAGGAATTGCTCTTCGACGACTACGGCAACGACGGCACGCTCTCCCCCGACGGCAAAAAACTCCTCTTCACGCGCGAGGGCGAAGGCTGGTGGCGCAAGGGTTACAAGGGCTCGCGCGTCACGCAGGTCTGGCTCTTCGACCGTGCGGCGAAATCATTCACCAAAGTCCTGCACGAGGAATACGGCTGCCGTTGGCCGATGTGGAAGCCCGACGGCACCGGCTTCTACTACGTCGGCGAGCACGCAAGAGGCTCCAACCTGTGCGAGTACGACTTCAAGAGCAAGAAAACCCAGTCGCTCACGAGGTTCAAGGAGGATTCGGTCGTCTTCCCGACCATCGCCCGAAACAGCGGGCGTATCGTCTTTCGGCATCTGTTCGATCTCTACCGCTTCGATCCCAAGCAAGGCTACGTGAACAAGCTCGACTTCTTTCACAACGCCGACCGGATCGCCAAGAAAAAGGAATATCGCGTGCTCACCTCCGCAGCCGCGGCCGCATTCACGAAGGACGGTCTTGAGATCGCCTTCAACGCGGGCGGCGACATTTGGGTCATGGACACCGAGCTGCGCGAGCCAAAGGCAGTCTGCACCGCCAGCGGCATGCACGCCGAGGGCAATCTTCTATTCACCCCCGATGGGCAAGAGATCCTCTGCGCCGGCTCCGTCGAGGCAAAGTGCGTCATCGCGAAGATGTCTCGCTACGATGCCAAGAAATTTTGGTGGCAGAA
This sequence comes from Planctomycetia bacterium, assembly GCA_005799265.1. Lineage (GTDB taxonomy): Bacteria > Planctomycetota > Planctomycetia > Gemmatales > Gemmataceae > SIAQ01. Next base: position 7,561 of record SYHD01000201.1, read on the forward strand.
CCAATATTTCGTGAAGACGAACATCGCCGTTCTGAACGAGATGCCCTCGAAGCTCAAGCTCAGCCCGGACGGCAAGCGGCTGGCATTCGTGCTGGGACGGGGCGAACTCTACACGATGGACCTCGACGGCGAAAACAAACGCCGCGTCCTGGCCGGCTGGAACGCGCCCGATTTCGACTGGTCGCCCGACGGCAAGTGGTTCGTCTATGCCCAGCTCGATGCCGAATTCAACCGCGACATCTGGCTCGTCCGTTCCGACGGTTCCGGCAAGCCGTTCAACCTGTCGCGACATCCCTACAGCGAGCACGATCCGATCTGGTCGCCCGACGGCACGATGATCGCCTTCGCCGGCCGACGCGCCTCCGGCGAACCGGGCGCGCATGTCTGCATGGTCTGGCTCAATCCGGAGGATGATGAGATGACCGCCCGCGATCGCAAACTCGAAAAGGCGCTCGAAAAAATGAAAGCCCGCACCTCGTCCGGCAAGGACGAATCCAAGCTGCCCACCAAGAAGCTGGCCGATGTCAGCATCGATTTCGACGGCCTGCACGAGCGCGTCACACGCGTTAACCTGGGCGAAGGCTCCACTGGCGCGCTCTTCTGGTCGCCCGATTCCAAAAAGCTCGCCTTCACCGGCAACTACGAAAACAAGGCGGGAACCTTCACCATCGACATCGGCGCTACCCTGACCCCGAAGCTGCTCACCACGATCACGGGAGCCAATCCGGCCTGGTTGAAAACGGGCAATCAGATCGTCTGGCTGGTCAACGGCATACCGACCAGCACCCCCGGCGTTGCTGCCACTGCGCCTGCGGTCGAGCCGGCGCCGGCGCTCATCCCGAAAAAGGGCCAGCCAAAAGCCCAGGGACAGCCGTCCCTGGGCTTTGCCGGAGGCTACACCTTTTCGGTACGGCAGGAGGTCAATTATCTTAGCCGTAACCACGGCGCCTTCAGCACCGCCTGGCGGCTCATGCGCGATCACTGGTACGACGCCAAGCTCGGCAACAATGATTGGACCGCGGTTCACAAGAAGTATGCCGACATGGCCACCCAGGCGCCCGATACCGAAACGCTCGCCACCGTCGTACAGATGATGCTCGGCGAGCTCAACGGCTCGCACCTCGGCTTCACGCTGAACCCTGCCACTCCCGCGCAGCCGACCGCGCCGCGCGACACTACCGCACACCTGGGCGCTCGCTTCGATTACACCTACACCGGCTCAGGCCTCAAGGTCCGCGACGTTCTTCCCGGCGGCCCCGCCGACAAGAAGCGCAGCCGACTCCAACCCGGCGACATCATCCACAAGATCGACGGCTGGGAAGTCGGACGCGACATCGACCTCGCTCTGTCCCTCAATGGCCCCGCCGACCGCGAAATCACCTTGGCCGTCCAGGGCGTCGACGGCAAGACGCGCGACGTCGCCCTGCGCCCCATCAGCTATCCGGCCGCTCAATTGCTGCTCTACGATCACTGGCTGCGGCACAATCGCAAGCTGGTTGCCGACGCCTCAAAGGGCTCGCTAGGCTATCTGCACATCAGCGCCATGTCGATGCCGAACTTCCGCAAGTTCGAGGAGGAGTTGGTCAGCCAGGGAGCGGACCGCGACGGTCTCGTCGTCGACGTGCGCGAAAATCCCGGCGGCTCAATTACCGACCATCTACTCACGGCTCTGACGCAACCGGTGCACGCCATCACGGTCCCACGCGGCGGCGGCCCGGGCTATCCGATGGATCGCAAGGTTTACGTCTCCTGGCACAAGCCGATTATCGTCCTGTGCAATCAAAACAGCGGCTCCAACGCCGAGATCTTCAGCCACGCGATCAAAACGCTCAAACGCGGCCAGCTTGTCGGCGTGCGGACCGCTGGCGCCGTCGTCAGCACCGGCATCGCTCCGGTGATGGACGTCGGCTTCCTGCGCATGCCGACGCGCGGCTGGTTCACCCTCAACGACGGCGAAGATATGGAGAAAAACGGCGCGGCGCCGCACCACGTCGTCTGGCTCGATCCGTGTACCTTGCCACAAGGCCGCGACGCGCAACTGACGCGCGCGATCGAGTTGTTGCAAGCGGATGTCGCCGCGTGGAAGGCGCGGCCGCAGCCGAAGTTGAAATTGTCCACGGAGCGACCATGAGATTCTCCCCTCTCCCCCTGTACTCAGGGGGAGAGGGGCCGGGGGTGAGGGGAACGAATCGCCAGGAATGTAACTCTCAGACCATTGGTGTGAGGTAGGTTGCAGTTGCACGTGTCGCCCCCTCTCCCCCGGATTACCGGGGAAGAGGGGAGCCCGGTCGCGGCTCGTCGGGACTTTCGCAACGCCGCACCAGCCACCACAACGCCGCAGTCCACGCCAGGATCGCAAGGCTCTCGCCTACGATCCAGGCCGTCGGCATCGGGATCAACACATCGAGCGTGATAATCGTCACGTCGAAAACGAGCGTCACCGGAATCAGGAAACGCAACAGAGGCAGATAACGCCGCACGTCGCGCGACATGAACCAAAAACTCGCGCCGATGGCCGCATAGAGGGCCGACACGGAGCGCGTCAGATACGCCATGAGCGGGGCCGTGGGCAGTTCGCCGAGGCCGAGCCATTCGCTGACGATGTTCATCCACGCACGCGGCAGAAAAATGGCGATGGCCGCGGCGAGGAGCATCACCGCGGTGAGGCGGAAGAACCAGATCAGCATGCGTTCTGAAGTAGCCATCATTGCCGATGAGATATGATGTCGCTTACCAATCGTCACCCGGCTGCGTGGCGACCCTTCTTCGTTTAGCGCTCATGGCACGGCGCCAAGAACGTGGCGCTTCACCGCGAGCGCTAAACGAAGAAGGGTCGCCACGCAGCCGGATCTTGCCGATAGTACTCGCGGAACAACGCATACATCTGCGGATACGTCGACGCCATCGCTTGCGGCGCGTCGAAGAAGCACTCGGTAGCGACCGCGAAGAATTCGGCCGGATCGCTCGCGCCATAGGGATCGAGCAGCGTCTCGCGGCCTGTGCGTTCGGCACGCTGTAGCTTGCGAAATTCGACGTTCATCAATGCAGCCCAGCGCTGGGCCAGGTCATCGGTCGGCAGGTTTGGCGTGCCGTCCATGGCCCCATTCAGCGCATCCAGTTTGTGGGCAAACTCGTGGAAGACAAGGTTGAAGCCTTCCCCGGGACTCGCAGCGTTCTCCTCGAGTTCGGCCCACGAGAGCACGATTGGCCCGCGATGCGCTGCAATACCGAGGCTGTCATCCTCCTCAACCAACGACGCCCCACCGTCGATGGCACGCTCCTCCTTGACAATGAATGCGTTTGGGTAGACCAGGATCGTCTGGACATTGTCGAAGTAGAAGTCGTCAAATCCCAGGACCAACACGGCGGCGAGGGCGGCGATGACGACCCGGCGCGCATCGGTCAACTCTAGACCGCGGCAGCCTTCCCAGCCTTTCTCGGCAAGCATGATCTGCACCGCGTCTTGCAGCTTGCGTTGCTCGGCATCGTTCAGGACCGAATAGTGCCCGACCTGCGCGCGCAAGATATTGAGCCAGGCCTCGGCAAACGGCTCCGCGAGGATCTTGCGACGACGACGATTTTTGAGCCAGGAAAAGAGCATAGCGGTCTCGACAGACATTTAATTTGCTCGCGGGTTCGCGCTGCAAACTCCCAACGATGAACATTCCCCGATTGCTTCGCCGCCGAATTCATCTTACACTGGCATTGGCGAGTAGCCGACCCACGGATGCGAGGCGAACATGAAACTCTCCAGTTTGATCCACGTTCTTATACTTGGCGCGGCTGCGCTCGGCAGCGCCAGCCCGCTGAGCGCGCAACATGAGGAGCGCCGCGAGTACGTGCAATTTCCGTTCGGCAAGGATGCGGAAACGCTCGTCAAAGAACGCCTGCGGGCGGAACAGCAACTCGGCCCATACAAGAGGCTCATCCAGCAAATCCTCGCCGACCCGGACCATTTCGGCATCGATCCCAAAATGTTCAAGGATGTCAAGATGGACGAGCCCACGCTGAAGAAAGCCGTGCGCGATTGGGCGGCCAGTGACCCGGAACTGCAGAAGGCGGTGCGCGCATGGGTCAAGCGTTTGCCGAACGATTCTCCGCCTGACACACAGGAAGTACAGCGTGAATTGACGCGGCTTCAGCGGGAGCTTGGGCCGGACGGGGATTTCATCCAGCAGATCCTGGCGGATCCCGCCAAGTTTGGTCTCGAACCGAAGTTTTTCAAGGACGTGAACATGTACGAACCCGCGCGCAAAAAAACTGAGCATGATCGCGCGGCTAATGATCCCAAGATGCAGCAATTCGTGCGCGAGCGATTCAAGCGGATGACCAACCAACCGTCAACCGAGGCCCAAAAAATACGTCAGGAGTTGAAACAGACATTCAATCAGGCGCTGACGCCGCCGAGCAAGGTAAAGCCCCCCGTCGGTCCCAGGGCGATCGAGACGAAGGTGGACCCGCTCGCCCGGGCTGCCGAGACGGCGATGATCCAGGCCGAGAATACCAGGCTCGGCGATTGGCTGAAGGACTCCGCGGCGTGGAATCGCGCCTTCCGGGACCTGCGCGGCTCGTTCGACCATCCGGACGCCGGCCGCTTGAGCAACGGAGAATGGGCGAGCAAGGTCGGACTGTCGCAGGACCGAGCGTTGCAATTGACGGAAGGCGCGCTGAGACGGCTGGGCGATCTGCCCAAGCCGAACGCGGAGCTCTGGAATTGGGCTCGATCGCTCCCCACGTTCAACCAGGTTCCCGCGCCGCGTATCGCTGCGCCGGAGCTGCCGACGTTTGACAGCCTTGCCCCGTCTTCGTTCGGCGCCGCGGCCACATGGATCACGCTGATTGCCATCCTCCTCTTCGCGGCCTGGCGCATGCGTTACAGTGCCCGACGCGCGCCGACGCGAAGCGATCACCGCGCGACGCTAGGGCCCTGGCCGGTGCGCCCAGACGCGGTCTCGACACGGACGGAATTAGTGCAAGCGTTCGACTATCTCGCGCTCTGGTCGCTCGGTTTGGACGTAAAGAGCTGGAATCACCAGGCGGTCGCATGCCGCTGGTGTGAACGCTCACCCGGCTGCGTGAACAGCGCGCAAGCGCTGGCGGCCCTTTACGAACAGGCACGCTACACCGACGGCGTCGACGAGCTGCCCTCGCCTCAACGTAAAAAGGCGCGCCAGGCGCTCGTCCACCTCGCGGAGGCGCTGTGATGCGATCGCTTCTCCCTATCCGGCACACGACACGGGACGGTTTTTTGCTGTTGGCCGTCCTGGCCTGCTATACGCCGGCAACAATCGCCCAAGAAAAAGAGGCGCCGCAGGTCTCCTTCGATGGCGCCGAAGTCTTCCGCCATGTCCTGCACGGCCATCGCTTAAAGCCGATCACGACAATCGACGAACTAGCCGTCGATCCCAGTCAAACAATGGTCATCATCCTGGGCAATCCGCGCATCCTGGAGGACGCCCTAGGGCCGCTCGAACTGACCGACTTTGGACAACGCGGGGGCAACATCCTCATCGCCACCGATTTTGAATACCAAGGCTTTGGGGTCAAGGTCATCGGCAAGAAGATCGTTCAGTCCGACACAACGGCTGCGTACGGCGGCGACGTGCGCTGTCCCTTCCTGCCCTACACGGCGCTCGGCCTCAGCGCATCGGACCCACGTGAGCATCCGCTCTTCACCGGACTGAATAAGGGCATCGCCACGAACTGCCCAAGCCACGTGGAAATCGTCGAAGCTCAATGGTCTCTGGGCCACTTGCTCGATTTTCCGAAGGACGTCAGCCGTGATCCGCCTTCCAGAGAGCAAGGCGTCCGCGGGAGATCCCATCGCAATGGTTATGGCTACATGGCCGGCTCGTCAAAATTCGCGTCCGCCGGCGGGCGCGTCCTGGTCATCGCCGGGCACGGCATCTTCCTGAATGGCATGATGCTGCAGCCCGAGACCGACAATTTCGCGTTCACGAATAACGCGGTACGCTGGCTGCAAGAAGGCGAGAAGGGCCAGACGCGCACCAAGGCGCTGCTCGTCGTGGACGGCGAAATCATCGACAACTTCGACGCCAATCTGTCGCCGCCGTTGCCGCCGATCCCGCTGCCCGCGGCGCGGATGGTCAATCGCTTACTGCGCGGGCTTGAGGACGAACGCTTCTTCCAGCGTGTCTTGAGCCACGCGCTGCAAGGGAACTGGAATCGGCTCCTGGCCATCTTCCTGGGCGTCGCGACCTTGGCGTTGGTCCTCTATGGCGCGAAGAAGCTGCTGCAAGGACGCCACACGGCGGAAACCACCGTGCCAATCATGGTGGGTGCGCCCGTTCTGATCGACGTCGTCACTCCAGCGCTTGCACGGCATCGGCAAGCGATGCTGGGCAAGAACGACTACGGCGAGCTGGCCACGACGCTGATACGCGACTGGTTTTTGAGCAAGTTCGACATCGCGCCGGCGCAATGGCGCATCGGCGTCCACACGGAGTTCAAGTTCCCCGGCGCGGGCTTTTTCTGGCCGCACAGGCACCTTCAGACACACGCCAAGCTCGTATTGCGTCTGGCTGCCGGGCCGACTTCGTTGTCCGTTTCGCGCGCCGAGTTCTTTCAGCTGGTCGATGCCCTCCGCCACCTGAGCCGGGCCCTGGACGACGGGCAAGCCACATTGTTCATCGACGGCAAAACCGTAAGACACACATGACCAACAAAGGCAAAAGGAGAAAGTAAAAAGGAAGTAACTCTTTAGCCGTATGAAGTACATCTTTGCTCGAACCGCCTGTTTGGGTATCCTCTGTGAGACACACGGAGGGTTTTACCATCACGGCACTGGATGTCTCTCTGGGACCGAGCCTCACAGAAGCGGAGGCTCGGGCCA
>SYHD01000202.1 GCA_005799265.1 Planctomycetia bacterium
CGGCGCCAAGCCGCGCCACGCCGAGTTGCTGGCCGGCGACATCGACTCGGAAACCTGCATCAAGTACATTGATCGTTTTTTGATGTACTACACTCAGACTGCGGATCGCCTGACACGAACGTCGGTCTGGCTGGAGAAACTCGAAGGGGGCATCGACTACCTCAAGAATGTCATTCTCCACGACAGCCTCGGTATCTGCGCGGAGTTGGAAAGGCAGATGCAGCTTGTCGTTGACACGTATCACTGCGAATGGGCGGAGGTCGTCAACGATCCTGAGAAACGTCGGCTCTTCAGCCAGTTCGTCAACACCGACGAGACCGAGCCGACCATCGAGTTCGTCAAGGAACGCGAGCAGCATTATCCGGCGCCCTGGGACGGATCGTTCGTGGCGTCCAGTGAACTGGCACTTCGGAAGGATGAAGGTGGAAGGATGAAGGATGAAGAGAAGCCAGATTCATCCTTCATCCTTCCGCCTTCATCCTTGCTCAAGTGGGTCCACGTCGGCAAGACCTGGAACTTCCCGCGTGAAGGCGGCGCGACTGTCAAGTATGGGAAGACGCAGATTGCCGTGTTCAATTTCACCAGTCGCGGCGAATGGTATGCGACGCAGAACATGTGTCCGCACAAGCGCGAGTTCGTGCTGTCGCGCGGCATGATCGGCGACGCCGCCGACACGCCAAAGGTCGCTTGCCCTGTTCACAAGAAAACATTCTCGCTGGAGACCGGCAAGGGGATGAGCGATAAGGACTTTTCGATACGGACGTTTCCCGTGAAGGTCGAGGGCGACGACGTCTACCTACAACTCTCCAGCATCACTTCGCTGGACCAAGTGTTCGCGACGGACAAGACGTGCAACGGATCCTGTGCCCCTACGTAGAGCGAGCCGAAGACGCCGGCGGAGCGAAGGCCGTGCGTTGGCGACGTTCTGGTCGCAGACGAGCTTGTCTGAAGCAATTGTCGCTTGCGGTTTAGCGCTCGTGTAACGCGCATGGATGCCCGTCGCCGTGGCGTGATCGCTCAGGCGAGCGGCTCAACTAATTATACTCGTTCACAACGCAGAGCGTCGTGCCACAATGTGGTGCGATGCTTTGCATCGCATTGGCTTCGGGTATTTTTCCAATTGCCCGTCGCTTGGGCCGCCTGTGCAACGTGCAAATCGTGCCACGGTGTTTGGCATCCTTTCAGGTTGTGACGTATGCGGCGTGCTCGATTGCAATTTCTAACTACATATGAATGAATTATTTATGAAATTCACGGGCGAAACGTGCCGGGAGTGGCATCCTATTTGCTCTACTAGCAGGCCAGAACGAAGCGCAGAACATTGAAGAGGCGGCAAGCATGAACCTTCGCGATTTTAGAAAAACCGGGCATTGGCCGACCTTGCTTTGTGCGTTTTTGTACTTCGACATCAGCTTCATGATCTGGGTGATCGTCGGAGCGCTGGCCAATGCCATCGTGATCGACTTCCCGCTGTCGTCCTTCGAGAAGGGGCTTCTGGTTGGCACGCCCATCCTCGGCGGCGCGGTTCTTCGGCTCGTGTTGGGATTGATGGCGGATCGTATCGGAGCGCGGCGAACGGCCATCATTGGCATGGTGCTGACCATTGTACCCTTGGCGATGGGATGGTTGTGGGCCGACAGTTTCGGCGAGCTTCTTGTGGTCGGTCTGCTGTTGGGCGTGGCGGGGGCGAGCTTTGCGGTGGCGCTGCCGTTGGCCAGCCGTTGGTACGGGCCGCAGCAACAGGGGCTGGCGCTGGGGATCGCCGGTGCGGGCAACAGCGGCACCTCGCTGGCGACTCTCTTAGGGCCGTGGCTGGCGCAGCAGTTCGGCTGGCACGCGGTCTTTGGTCTGGCGCTGATTCCGCTGGGGATCGTGCTTGGCGTGTTTGTCCTGTTCGCCAAGGATAGCCCCAACCAGCCGCCGCCCAAGCCGCTCAAGGACTACATGGCGGTGCTGCGACTGCGCGACACCTGGTATTTGTGCCTGTTCTACGCGGTCACCTTCGGAGGTTTCGTCGGGCTGGCCAGCTTCCTCAGTATTTTCTTTCACGATCAATATGGCCTGAGCGCGGTGCAGGCTGGTGCTTTGGTCGCCTTGTGTGTCGTTGCCGGCTCCTTCTTGCGTCCCGTGGGGGGCTATCTAGCGGACCGCGTCGGTGGTATTTCGCTGCTCACGATCCTCTATGTGGCGGCAAGCATCATTCTCCTCGACCTGGCGACCTCGCCACCCATGGTCTGGGGCATGATCCTCTTCGTGACATTGATGGGCCTGCTCGGCCTCGGCAACGGGGCCGTTTTCCAACTGGTGCCGCAGCGTTTTCCCAAGGAAATCGGTGTGGTGACGGGCATCGTTGGCGCGGTTGGCGGCGTCGGCGGCTTTTTCCTGCCCACGGTATTCGGCGGCGTGCATCAAATGACTCAGAGCTACAGTCATGGTTTCCTCTTTATCGCGTTGATGGGATTTGGTTGCCTGGGTTTACTTTTCCACATCAGCAACACCTGGGCCGGGATCTTCATCACCAAGGAAGGTTTGGCGGCGGTACCGTCGCAACCGGGCTCTGAACTCAATCGTCAAATGTTGGGCGGCCGAATGAGCTAGTGACAGACGGCAAGATCAGTGCACCATTAACTCAAGTGATTTCGAGATGTCATGAGCAAGGAGAAACTCAAGGCTAACATCTGGGCGTTCGTCGTCACCGCGATCCTCGCCCGGCTCATTACATTGGGCTCGGGCAATCTGGATCGCTTCGACGCCGCCTTGGTTCCGTATACGTTCGCCACGTTGTTCGCGGTGTTCGGGATCACCCGTCGTTATGCCCTCTGGTTACATCGTCCTCCCACGGCCATGTACTGGACGCGGGGCTGGAAAGTCTTCTTACTACTTTTGCATCCGCGTCATGTCGGAAGCAATGCGATCCTCTTCCTGCGGCGTTTGATCGCTCACTACGCCTTCAACGATTTCATTTGGCGGCGGGGCCGGATGCGCTGGTTGGCGCACTGGTGCATCATGTGGGGATGTGTGATCGCCGTGGCCATTACCATTCCCCTGGTGTGCGGCTGGATCGACTTCCGCAGTGAGGCGGACAACCTGGAGTGGTATCGCGTGCTCGTCTTCGGCTACCCCACGGTGGCATTTCCCATCCGTTCGCTGGTGGGCTTTCTCACCTTTCATGGCCTCGTGTGGTCGTCCTTCCTCGTAATCTTCGGCGTCTTGCTGGCGCTGCGGCGCCGATTGTCCGATCACGGGGCGGCAGCCTTGCAGCAGTTCGGCGAGGACCTCCTGCCGCTGTTTCTCCTTTTCGCCATCAGCGTCACCGGGTTGATGCTCACCGCCAGCTACACCTGGATGAAAGGCTACGGCTACGATTTTCTCGCCATCCTGCACGCCATCACAGTCATCTTCACGCTGCTATGGCTGCCGTTCGGCAAATTCTTCCACATCTTCCAGCGCTCCGCCACGGTCGGCGTGGCGTTCTACCAGGACGTCGGCAAGCAGGGCGAGCAGGCGAAATGCCGACGCTGCGGGAATGAATTTGCCTCCCGGATGCATGTCGAGGATCTGATTACCGTGGAGAAGCAGCTCGGCTACCGCTACGAAATGCCGGACTCGCCGGTGGAGCACTATCAATGGATCTGCCCCCGCTGCCGGCGTGCCTTGCTGGGGCTGGCGCAGGGCGTTCTATGGAATGAGAGTCAAGCCCAGGGGTGAGGTACTCCGAACCCCTGGGGTCGCGCGATAGGACCCCAGGGGTTCGGAGTACCTCACCCCTGGGCTTGCGATTGATCAAGAGAACCTCATGGCCTCCCTACCCGTCAAAGATCTGCCGATCATCGAATTGTTCGGCCCGCATCGAAATTACTCGAACGGGTTGCGCCTGGAGTCCGCCGTCGAACCCGACAAACTCGTGCAAACCCATTGCTGCTTCTGTGGCATGCAGTGCGGCATCCAACTCAAGGTCAAAGACAACCAGGTGATCGGCTTCGAGCCCTGGGAGGAGTTTCCCTTCAACCAGGGGATGCTCTGTCCCAAGGGGGTGAAACGCTACTTGCAAGGCGCCCACCCCGATCGTTTGCTCAAGGCCTATCAACGCGATCCCGCCGCGCCGGCAGGATTCCGCGCGCTCCCGTATGACGAGGCGATCCAACGTGTCGCCCAGGAGATCGAGCGAATTCAGTCCACCTACGGGCCGGATTCCTTCGCGGTGTTCGGCGGCGCCAGCCTGACCACGGAAAAGGCGTATCTCCTGGGTAAGTTCGCTCGCATGGGGCTGAAGACGTGCAACATCGATTATAACGGCCGCTTGTGCATGGTCAGCGCGGCCGCGGCCAACAAGAAGGCGTTCGGGATCGATCGCGCCGCCAATCCCTGGGCCGACATCCTCAAGGCCGAGGTAATCTGGATCGCCGGCGCCAACATCGCCGAGTGCTTCCCGATCCTGACGAATTACCTTTGGCAAGCACGCGAGAACGGGGCGAAGATCATCGTCGTCGATCCGCGCATCACGCCCATTGCCCGCACCTGCGATTTGTTCCTGCCGATCAAGCCAGGCCGCGACATCGCCTTGTTTAACGGCATCTTGCACCTGATGATCGAAAAAGATTGGCTCGATCACGACTTCATCGACACCCACACCGTTGGTTTTGCGGCGCTGGCGGAGCACGTCAAGGAGTGGACGCCGCGCCGCTGCGCCGAAGTGACCGGAATTACCGAAGCAGCGATCCGCAAGGCCGCCCAGTGGTGGGGCTCCGCCAAGAGCAGCTTCCTCATGCACGCTCGCGGCATCGAGCATCACACCCATGGCGTGCAGAATTGCCTGGGGGCCATCAACATCGTGCTGGCGTCGGGACGCATTGGCCGCGAGGGATGCGGCTACGCCACCATTACCGGCCAGGGCAACGGCCAAGGAGGCCGCGAACACGGGCAGAAGTGCGATCAACTTCCCGGCGGCCGCGACATCGAAAACCCGGAACATCGCGCCCACGTCGCCAAGGTCTGGGGCATCACGCCCGAGGAGTTGCCCCGCGCCGGCGTCGATGTCTACGAAGTCTTCCGCCGGATCGACCGCGGCGAGGTTCGTGGCTTGCTCAACATCTGCTTCAACCCGCTCGTCTCGCTGCCGGACAGTGGCTTCATCAAGCGCATGCTCGAACGGTTGCAGTTTTTCGTGACCATCGACTTCTTCATGAGCGAGACCGCCCGGCATGCCGACATCGTCCTGCCCGGCTCGCTGCACGAAGAAGATGAAGGCATCGTCGCCAGTGCCGAGGGGCGCGTCATCAAGATCAATGCGGCCGTCGACTGCCCTGGCGACGCCCGTCAGGACTGGCGAATCATTCAGGACATCGCGCGGGCGCTGGGACGAGAAAAGGGCCTCACCTTCGCCAATCCGCGTGAGATTTTCGAGGAGCTGCGCCGCGCTTCGGCCGGTGGAATCGCGGATTACTCCGGCATCACCTATGAAAAAATCGAAAAGCAGATGGGCGTCTTCTGGCCGTGTCCGAGCGACGATCATCCCGGCACGCCGCGTCTATTCGAAGCCGGCTCCTCGAATCCGATCGCCAAGGGCAAGGGCCGCTTCTATTTCCCGGACGGCAAGGCCCGCTTCAACGTCGCCCCGTACACGCCGCCCGCCGAGGATGTCGATGACGAGTTTCCCGTCATCCTCACCACGGGCCGCGTCGTCAGCCAGTATCTCAGCGGCACGCAGACGCGCCGCATCGGTCCGCTCGTGGATCAGTATCCGGAACCGCTCATCGAGATCCATCCGCAACTCGCCAGTCGCCACGGCATCAAGGACGGCGAATGGGTGCGCATCGAAGGGCGCCGCGGCATTTGCACGTTGCGCGCCCGCATCGTCACCACGATTCGGCCTGACACAATCTTCGTCCCCTATCACTGGGGCGGCGGCAAAAGCATCAACCAGGTGACAATCGCCGCCCAGGACCCGATTTCCAAAATCCCCGAGTACAAGGTTTGTGCTGTGCGAATCCTCAATCAATACGGCCCGCCGGCCAATGCCCAGGGGCTTGAACCACAACAATAAATTGCCGCTTGCGGCTTAGCGCTCGCATGACGCCTTCTGAGCGATAAGCCGCAAGCGACGAAAGGGCTACATGTTCCTCCTTGACCAAAACGAATTCTTCATTGACCCTGCCCGCTGCATCGGCTGCCAGGCGTGTGTGCAGGCGTGCAGCGAATGCGACACGCACAAGGGGCACGCGATGATTCACCTGGAATACGTGGACCGTGGTCAATCCACCCAGACAGTGCCCGTCGTTTGCATGCACTGCGAATCGCCTACCTGTGCGGAGGTCTGCCCGGCTGACGCGATCAAGAAGACCGAAGACGGCGTGGTGCAGAGCGCCCGCAAGCCTCGATGCGTGGCGTGCAACAATTGCGTGCTCGCTTGCCCTTTCGGCGTGCCGAAGATGATCACGGATTTCGAGCTGATGATGAAGTGCGACCTGTGCTACGACCGCACCTCGGCCGGCAAGAAGCCGATGTGCGCCACCGTCTGCCCCAGCGGCGCCCTGTTCTACGGGCCGCGCCCGGAGATCGACCAACTTCGGCCCCGCAGCAAACCGATGAATCAATTCCAGTTCGGCCGCCAGACCATCACCACCAAGGTGCACATGATGGCGCCCACAGGTCCCGTCAAGGCCCAGTACCTGGATGTTACGGAAGTGATGAACGAGAACGGCCCACGCCAGCGAATTGCCCTGGACATTCTCTCCAATTTGTATGCGAGTGAGGATGGTGTATGAACAAGCCCGATCCAGAACAAAGAACCATGGCCCCAGACGGTCAGCCAGAACCAGCGCAACCGGACTGGCGGCGCGAGTTCCCAATCGACACGGTTCAGGATAACGAGGTTGCCCGACGCGACTTCACCACCTTCATGGTGCTGACAAGCCTGGCCTTCGTGGTGGGGCAGTTCTGGATCGTCGTGCAGAATCGGTTCCGCGGGCAAAAAGGTCCGCCTGCAGAACTGGAAATTGGTCGTGTGGACGAGATTCCGATCGGTGGCGCGAAGCTGTTCCATTACCCGGGCGAGCATGATCCGTGCTTGTTGTTGAGGACCGATACCCAGACCTTTCTCGCTTACGACCAGAAATGCACCCACCTCTCCTGTGCGGTGGTGCCGTCCGTGGAGGAGGGATGCCTCCTCTGCCCCTGCCATCTCGGCAGCTTCGACCTGCACTCGGGCCGAGCGATTGCCGGTCCGCCGCGCCGTCCCTTGACGCGCATTACGCTGGAAATCCGCGCCGGCGTCATTTATGCTACCGGAATTGAATTGAGGACCGTATGAAACCGCAGCTAACCCGCAAACAGCGCAGCACCATCGTCTACGCGATCCTTTGCCTGGTGATCCTGCTGGCGGTGATGCAACTCTGGTTGCTTTCCGCGACGATGAATGCCTACCTGGGCGGCGATGAATCGGTCATCTGGCCCGCTGCCTTGACCAGCACCGTTTGCTTTCTGTTCAACGCTCGGTTGCTCTACTCTGTGCGGATGATGAAGGAACCCACCAAGGAAAACTCCATTCGCGACCATTGACTCGAGTGACGCGAAAGAGCGAATAGTGACGTCTCCGTCAAAAGTCCATTGTCGCCGAGCCGTGCCGGTCAAGGCACGGATTTTTCGCGTCTCCACCCGAATCTTGACAGCACGCCGCGTCGGTTGTCGGTGGCGTCAATCGTGTTTGCACGCGAGACCGGCGAGAAATTCGTGGGTCTTGCGGGCCGGCGCTTGAATCGGTTGAGAATGAATTTTTGTAACCGTTCACCCCTCTCCCCTGTACTCATGGGAGAGGGGCTGGGGGTGAGGGTTAGAGCGTCGCGCAACTGTCTGTTCTTCACCCTCACCCCCGACCCCTCTCCCCCTGAGTACAGGGGGAGAGGGGAGGTGAACGGTTACGAATTATTGTCACCAGGTCTTACGTCGGCGCTGATTTCGATGTATTCCGGATGTATCGTGAATGGATACCAAGGGTGTCATGCCAATGAAAAACGTATTCCTCGCGAGCTTGATTTGCGTCGGCATAGGCCCAGTGACGCCGGTCCGCGCGGGCGAACCAGCGAAGCAGAGCGTCGTCGAAACCATCACCGGCCGCGTGATGCTCGACGTCAACGGCACCGGCAAACTTGACGTCGGCGACCAGGGCCTGGCGAATGTTCTCGTCAGCGATGGCATCCAGTTCGCGCGCACCGCCGCGGACGGATCGTACCAGCTCAAAGTCGCCGACGATCCATTGATCCCCTACAAACCCGCTCAGGTGATCTCGGTCTGTTGGCCGAGCGGCGTCTGGCCGGTGGCGAGGCAATTCCATGTCCGCCGCGCCGACATCAAGCCGGGACAGAGCGTTGACTTCCTGCTACGTGAGCAAAAGCAAAAACTCCCCTTCACCTTCGCCCATGGCAGCGATCCGCATGACAACTCCTGCGGCGGCGAACTCTTCGCCGCGGACATCGCGGGCATGGCCGACCGTGTCAAGTTTTGCGTCATGACCGGCGACTTGGGTTATGCGGACCGTCAAGGAGCCGACAAGATGTTCACGGCGATCCGCGACGCGACCCTGCGTTTTCCCATTCCGATGCTACACGCGCCCGGCAATCACGACATCTGCGACATTCATACGACCAAGTGGTCCGAACAGGATCCCTTGGCCGGTTATGGTCCCTATACGAAGTATCTCGGTCCCATTCGTTATTCGTTTACGTTTGCCGACATTCATTTTGTCGCCCTTGACTGGGCCAGGATCATGCCCGACGGCAAGCTACAAACCGGCGTACCCGACATCGTTATCGATTGGCTCAAGAAGGACCTCGGTCAGCTCAAGCCGGGTACGCGCACCTTTGTGTTCATGCACCATGATTTTCGCCATGACGACGACAAGTTTTGGGACGTGCTGGTCGAACACAAGATCGAGCTCGTCATCGCGGGCCATTCGCACCGCAACAAGGAAGAAACACGCCGCGGCATCAAGCGCTTGACCACGCAAAACTTGTGCGGCCCGTATCGGCTCTTGACCGTACATGACAAGGGCCATGACATCGTGAACCGCTGCTTTACCGGTAGCGCCACTGGCCATGTGCACTCTTATGCCGGCAAGTGTAAGATGGCCATTGACCTGGGTAGCTTCAAATCGAAACGCGGCACGCACAAGGAGGTCGTCAATCGCGCGGTGAAAACGACGCATCTGATCGAGGCGTTTCAGGCGAGAGAGATGGAAATCGTCGCCGAGGTGGATCTCGGTTCCGCGAAGAGGTTTGGCTTGCGTTTCGGCTCAAGCGAGTCAAAGATGGAACTGGCGATTACGAACAACGATGAATTTCAACTCGGCGAGATTCGAACCGCAGCGGTGCGCGGCCGTGAGGACAAACACTATCGGCTGCACATCATCGCGGCGGAGGGCAAGCTGCTGGTCCAGGCCAACAACCGCGTGCAATACGAGAAATCGCTGGCCATGAAAGAACCTTGCACCGTGGAGCTTTTCGCTGACGGCGGCGAGGCGCTGTTCCGCAGAATCGATGTTTGGGAGATCAAGGGCGACAAATGAGCACGATAGCTTCGTGCCTTGGTTTCTCAAGCGATCTAATTCGTCTCGGCAATATCCCGCATGCTAACGAGTTTCAATCGTCCGAAGGGATTGTACATGGGACTTCCCGCCGGCCCCTCGGCGCTGTCTTGCGTAAAGGCCTGAAAACGTGGGCCGTTCAGGTCAGCGATCACATGACCGTTCTCGACCGGCTTGTCGCTGCGAGACAGGTAGCGGATCACTTCGATGATGTCGAAGTCGTCGGCGTCCGTGCGTTTCATGACCACATCGCGCAAGCCAAGGACGTGCATGCCCATGGTCCACACGTCCGTTTTGCCGCCGACGATGGCGACAAAGGCGAAGCTCAGCGCGTCGGGGCTGCCGTCGTCGGTCATGTCGAGCCAATGTTGGCCGCCATGAGCGAGCGCGCTGTTGTCGATAAACACACCCGCGCCGCCGGCGCGCACCACGGCCGCGGCGGCCTGCATCATCGTGTGGGCCGTCTGCATGGAACCGCCGGGACCGCTCAAGAAGACGTTCACGGTGTAGCCGGCGACGGTTGCCAATTCGTCGGCCGTCGCGCGCTGTCGGCAGGAGGAGCGAAAGATCTCGGCAAACTGAGCATCCGCCTGGACGGCGCCAAAGCCGATCTCCGAGCCGTCCGGCAAGAACAGCGCCTCGGGCGTCAAGCGGTGGTCCACGGGCAGTCGCTGGACGAGGTCGCGCGGATGCGACCATTGGCCCGGAATGCGAAAGGCGATCGTGACGGGGGCGGCTGGCTCATTCATTGTGCATTCTCCGAATTGCAGTGTGGAGACACTTTGTCGGAGCCTGAAGCGTAAGCGAAGTTTTCGCGCGAACTCTTCGCTTACGCTTCAGGTTCTGAAATGCTAGCCTGCTCGTCGTCATGGATTGCCTTTCCCTTGAGCCTTCTGAATCGCCCGCAACACTGCGGCCTCGCCCAGCAGGGCGGATTCGGGCCGTGGATTGTCCTTGGTGAACGGCGCCATCTGTGCCGCAGTCTCGACCTTGTTCTTGCTTTCGTCCACCATGCCGTCGGGCCCCTTCACTGCCTCCAGAGAAAGTCCCAGATGTTTGGCGAAAAATTGGTACGCCGGCGCGCGCTTGGATGGGCCATAGTCATGGCCGCCGATGATGTGTGCGTTGGCGACCTTATTCTCGGCATCGAACAGCTTGTAGACGTTCTTGATGTAGGGGTATTCGCGCTCGGGCGTGTTCTTCGTCCAGTCGCCGCTGCAGGAGATCAGCAAGAGGGGACGCGGGGCAGCGAGGGCGGCAATGTCGGCGTTGTTGGTGGCGTGCTTGTCGCTCTTGTGGATGGGCAGGCCGCTCTCGCAATTGCAGCCGCCGTAGAATTCGCACGACACCATCACCACCGGCACCGAGACGGCCACGCGCTCGTCCACCGCGGTCAACAGGAACGTCTGTGTGCCGCCGCCCGAAGCGCCCGTCACACCGATCCGCTTGGCGTCCACTTCTTTGAGCGACACGAGGAAATCGAGGGCCCGGATGCTGTTCCAGAGCTGGAACGTCAGCACATGGCGTTCGTTGTGCTTGACCTGGTTGTTGTCGCCGTAGCCGACCATGTTATAGGACAGGACGGTGGCGCCCATCCGCGCGAGGGTGGCGCATCGCTGCTGGACATTGGCGTCGCAGCGGCCGGCGCCGACGTGCCCGTGCGGACAGAGGATGCCCGGCCGCAGTTCCTTTCCGTTCAACGGTCGATAGAGATTGGCGATGACGAAGAACCCCGGCACGCTTTCGAAGGCAACATTCTCGACGGAATAGCCGTCGTACTTGCGCAGTCCGGTGATGCGCGGCGCCAGGGGCGTCTTCTGGGGCAACGGCCAAAGTTCGGCGCCGCGCAGGATGCCTTCGCGCACCGTCTGGGCGCGGGTCTGCCATTGCTCCTTGGTCTGGTACAACTGCGCCAGCTTCTTCAGGTCGCTCTCGCCCTTCTGCGCGAACACAGGCGCCGGCAGGCACAGAGCCAGCACGCCACAAAGTATCGAAAATCGCCACAGGATGGTTGTGCTTGTTGTCATCGATCACCTCCGTTTGAGAATGGCCTTGGCGGGGAATGCCGAGTACCGTTGATGTCCTACACGCATGCGCCGAGGATTGGCGTCTATCCTACGTCGTTTCCATTCGTTTGCAGAAGGAATCAAAAAAACGCGAATTCGTTGTCGCATCGCGATCCGTCTATCACTTCCCGTCGATGCGGAAAACGCGGACCGTCCTGTCCCAGCTGCCAACCGCTAGCCAATCTCCCTTGGGCGAATACGCGATCGAGAGAATCTCACCCGGCACATCGAGCGCGCCGCGATCCTTCCACGTGGTCGTGTCCCACAGTTTGACCTTCGACGCCTTCTTCCAATCGGTGTCGGCCGCTGCTAGGGTCTTGCCGTCGGGACTGAACGCGATCGACCAGACATCGCTCATGTGGCCGGTGAGCGTCTTGACTTCTTTGCGGGTGGCGACGTCCCATATGCGCACCGTGTGATAGCGATTGCCGGCGGCGAGTAGTTTGCCATCGGGGCTGAACGCGACGCAGCGGACTTCACCGGCGCCGCCTTCGAGCGAGTCCATCTTGGCGCGGCCACCGACTTCCGAGGGCGCCCAGAGCAGGACGGTCCCATCGGAACTGCCGCTTGCCACCCCCCGCCATTTATTCAAATCGCCGACAATTGCCAGTGAGTTCACCCAACTCCGATGACGCCATTCGATGCGGCTTGGCGGATGCTTCCAGACGCCGCCAGACCCGCCGCCTGAAATGAAGCCGCCAGTCTCTCCAGCCAAGACTGTCAGGATAGGACTGCGAGAAATCTTGTAGGTTTTGACTGCCTCACCCTTGCTCAAACTCCATCTTTTCACGGTGCCGTCGAAGCTCCCCGACGCTAGGAAACTCTTTGATTCGAAGGCTATCGTCGTGACACAATCCGTATGCCCCTTCAGCACGCCTTTCGGCTTCCAGGTGCCGACCTCCCACAGGCGCACGACGTTGTCGGCCCCGGCGGAGGCGAGCGTCTTGCCGTCGGGCGCAAACGCGACCGCGGCGACCCAGCCGTCGTGCTTGAGGACAACCGGCGCGACGCCCGCATCGACCTGAGTCAGGAAAAACGGCAACAGTACGCAGCAGCTCTTCATCAAAGTCTCCTGTCACTTGTTTTGCTTCCATTCGCATTCCGCGATGAACTCTTGCTTCAGGTCCGCAGTGCACGCCCGGGTGCGGATGTGAATCCACGCCGGCTTGCCGTAGGGGCGATGTTCTTCGTGGCGTATCTCGCCAATCGCGAAACCGCCCGGCGGCGTATCACTCGTGTTGGCATCGGCGCCGATCTGGTACTTGACGACTTCCCGTACGTTGATGAGCTTGAGTCCCGTCTTGTTGTGATACGTGTAACGAAAGCTCTTGCCATCGAACGGCGCCACTTCCTCAATCGTGACTTCCAGCTTGCCCTTCACATCTGCAACTTTCGGCGGCGCCGGCTTCTCGACGATGGGTCGCGGGAGTTCGCGCCTTTCCAGAATCGCCAAAAAGTACGGCGACACAAACGCGCCCACACCAATCAGGAGCCAAAGGACGCCGAAGATCCAGGTCGGCACATAAAAAACATGCGACCCGCAATAGGGGGAGATCGGCCAAAAGGAAACCTTCTCTTCGCGCCACGGTGCGATCTTGTCCAGCAAGCGCAGCGGCAGATCCAGCAACAGCACAAGTCCCGAAGCGACGCAGGCCAGCACCAAATGATTGCGGAACGGGCCCGCGATGAAAAACAGAACCATGAGGACCAGGATGAGTCCGTAAGATCGATAAACCATACTCCTCTCCGACACTTGCGAAGCGTGTTGGTTGATGGTATCCTCACTCCATGAAAAAGTACAGCATTCTCCTGGCGTTGTTTTTCATCACCCATTTCTCCCCTCTCCCTCTGGGAGATGGGCCGGGGGTGAGGGCCCGCGCCGGCGAAAAAGCCGACGACGTCTTGAAGGGCCTCAGGACCTTCACGGAGCGCACCGCCTTGCCTGACGGCTCGTTTCGCCCCGGTATTGATCCCGACTACAAGGGTATGTCCGATAGCGCGTACAGCAATTTCGCGCCGGTCACCTACGCCGTCGTCTTGCATCGCACCTTCGGCTGGACGCTGCCTCAGGAAGCGAAGACGCACGAATGGATCCTCGCCCGGCAAGAAGTGGATGGCGCCTTCGCCCACACCGCGGGTACAGTCGATCCGAAGTCGGCGCAAGGCCGCGTCTACAACACCACGATGGCATTGATGGCGCTGCACGGCCTCGGCGCGAAGGCGAAGTACGATCCGCTGCCGATCTTCGCCAAGGTGATGGAGAAGGATTACAAACAGCTCCCCGCGTATTCGAGCAGCTTCTTCCCGCTGGCGTATCGCCTCGTCGGCGCCAAGCTGCCGCAAGGGGCCGATGCAGCGATGCGCGGCACCATGATCCAGGCCGAGGACGGCTACCTCAACGATCACGTCGCGGCGACGTTCCACGCGGTGCACTACGATAAACTCCTGAACGAGAAAACACCGAAGGCCGACCTGATCCTCAAGCGCTGCCTGAACGAGCAAAAACCCGACGGCAGCTGGATGTTGAATCCGTTGGCGCGCGATCGCCACGCCTGCTTCGACGCCGTCTTCATGCTCAAGCATCTGGGCGGAGAACGCGCTGATTGCAAGAAAGCGATTCAGCGCGCCGCCGACTGGGTGCTGTCGTGCCGAAACAAGGACGGCGGCTTCGGCCATTATCCCGGCAGCCCCTCCGATTGGGATGCGTGCTACTTCCACGTCGGCGTGCTGGTGATGGCCGGGCGATTGACGCCGACGGACAAGCTGCCGAAGGACGCGCACTTGCTAGGCTGGGGCCATTTGTTTGCCGATGCGCAGAAGACACCGTTGACAACTCTCTTCAACGGCAAAGACCTCGCCGGTTGGACGCTACGCGGCGGCGAAAAGAACAATGCCAAGAGCAAGTGGCGGGTCGGCGGCGGCGCGTTCATCGAGCTCGACGACACCAAGCGTCTCTTCCTCTCGCCCGGCGCCGGCACACTGCTCAACGGCGAGGATGGCCGCGGCGTCGATCTCATCACCGAACTGCAGCACGGCGATTGCGAATTGAGCATCCAGTTCAAGGTGCCCAAAGGCAGCAACTCCGGCGTCTACTTCCAGGGGCAGTACGAAGTGCAGATCCTCGACAGCTTCGGCAAGGCGGACAAGGACCTCAAGTTCGGCGATTGCGGCGGCATCTACAACACCGCGGCGCCGAAGACGAACGTTAGCCGGATGCCGGGCGAGTGGCAGAGCTTCGACGTGATCTTCCATGCGCCGCGTTTCGACGACAAGGGCAAGAAGATCGCCAACGCGAAATTCGTCAAGGTGGTGCACAATGGCGAAGTCATCCACGAGAACGTCGAGGTCAAAGGTCCGACCACCGCGGCGCTCGGCGGCCCGGAACGACCATTGGGGCCGTTGATGCTGCAAGGCGATCATGGGCCGGTGGCGTTTCGCAATATAAAGATGAAGATGATCAAATAGCCGCTTGCGGCTTAGCGCTCGCATGGCGCCAGGCGAGCGCTAAGCCGCAAGCGTTGGAGATGTCCGGTGAAAATCACGCGCATTCGCTGCTACCGAGTCGATTTGCCGCTGCACGAAGGCAGCTACAAGTGGTCCGGCGGCAAATCCGTCACCACCTTTGACAGCACCGTCGTCGCCATCGACACCGACGCGGGCGTCACCGGCTTCGGCGAAGTCTGTCCACTCGGGCCGTTCTATCTGCCCGCGTACGCCAACGGCGTCCGCGCAGGCATCGCGGAATTGGGTCCGCACTTAATCGGCGAAGACCCCTGCCAACTCGGCAAACTCAATCGCACGATGGATGCCGCACTCAAGGGGCACGCCTACGTCAAGTCCGGCATCGATATGGCCTGCTGGGACATCCTCGGCAAAGTCACGGGGCAACCGGTCTGCACGCTTCTGGGCGGCCGCTATGGCGACAACTTTCATCTCTATCGCGCCATCTCGCAGGAAGCGCCCGAGGCGATGGCGAGCCGCGTGGGCGAGTATCGCGCTCAAGGGTATCGCCGTTTCCAGCTCAAGGTCGGCGGCGATCCGGGCGAAGACATCGCCCGCATTCGCGCCGTGGCCGCCAAGCTGCAAACAGGGGATCGTCTGATCGCGGACGCCAACACCGGGTGGCTGATGCACGATGCGATGCGCGTGGTGCGGGCGGTGCGCGACATCGACGTCTACATCGAGCAGCCTTGCCTGAGCTACGAGGAGTGCCTGTCGATCCGCCGGCATTGCGATCATCCGTTCGTGCTCGACGAAGTGATCGATTCGATCGACATGATCCTGCGCGGCCATTCGGATCGCGCGATGGACGTGGTCAACCTCAAGATCAGCAAGCTCGGTGGCCTGACGAAGACGAAGCAAGCCCGCGACCTGTGCGTGTCGCTGGGCATCGCGATGACGCTGGAGGATAGCTGGGGCGGCGACATCGTGACCGCGGCGATCGCCCATCTGGCGCACTCGACGCCGCCGGAGTTTCTCTTCACGGCGACCGATTTCAACAGCTACGTCACAGTCAGCATCGCCGACGGCGCCCCGCGACGCGTCAACGGCCGAATGGCGGCGAGCAAAGAACCGGGGTTGGGCGTGACGCCGAGGATGAATGAACTCGGCCGGGCTCTGATCGACGTTGCGTAGTTCTTCGCCGAGATGACGTAAGCCTATTTCGGGCACAACGACTTCAATCCGTTCAACCGCGCGGAGCTGAAGCACGAGGAGCCGGAGTTGTTCGAGCTGCTGACGAAGATTTGGGGCACGCCGCGCTAGGATTCGTCCAATCCTAGCGCCTTTCTTTCGCGGACCGACATCTCCATGGTCCGAACGATCGCGTCCAGCGGGTAGCCGGACACCGTGACGATTCGCCCTGTTTTATCGACCGTAGTGAATAGGTCCCCGTCGATTTTGTACCTGCGCGGCCATTCGAGGCCGAAGGTCGTTTCCGTGTCGATGATGCGCACCGGCTGCTCGTCGCCGCCGAACGCCAGAGGGCAGGCGAGATGATCCTCGCCGTCCAGGATCCAGGCGTCACCGTTCTCGGTCGAGAACAGGGTGAGCGGGCCAACGCACCGGCAAGCAGCTTGCTGGTCCTGTGCCAACTTCACGATGTAGTCGATCTCTTTGCGAAGATTCATCTCGTTCGGCGTCAGCACTTGTCGAGACAAAACGCCCGCTTGGTAAAGTGCGCGTCGGGCTTTTATTTCTTCACGTTTCTTCTGGCGTTTGTCGCTCATGGAAGACTCCTCGGCCGCTTGCGGCCTGGCGTTCACGATACACCGCACGTACCAAGCCGCAAGCGGCTAGTCGATGATGCGAATCGTCATTGTATGGAAGACTTCGCGTCGCCCGTCGCTCAGGATCGCGACCAGGCTGACCATATCGTCGCGGAAATCCTGCGGCACGTGCCACTCCATTGCGCCCGCGGGCGTTATCTCCAATCCTTCAGGGCTGGACCTCCGCCCAAAGGAGGCCCCTCGGCGTGATCGAGCGGTCAATCCGAACGAAAACACGGTGCCGCGCCGGGCCAGGGCGGTCGATGGGGACGTTACGTACATGTAGTCGATGTCCGATTTGTCCAGCAGATCATCCACGTCCAGGCGGCGCAATTCCAGCCGGTCGTTGCCGTGCGGGAAGAACACGATCAGCTTCGCTTGCGGGATGAAGAAGACACGTTTCCACGGGCCGAACGATTCGCGGTCCCAGCCGTCGAAGCGGATGCCGTGGTCGAATTTCGCATCCTTTAAGATCGGCTCCTTGACGCCGAGGAGGTAAACCGAGAGCGCGTTGCCCTTGGGGACCTTGTCGCTGGTCAGGGATAGATAAAAATTTGGATCGCTCGACGGCAAGCAATAGCCCTGATCGTACGGAATATGGCTCAGGCCCGTCAACTGGCTGGAGAGGACGCCGCGCTTGGTGAAGAGCTGGCGCCCATCGGGACCTGGGGCGACGTGGCCATGATCGCCTTCCTCGAAGCGCTTCAGCTCATTGCCCGTCAAGACGAAGCTGATGCTCGTCCCGGGCGATTGATTGGTCTTCCAGGCTCCAAAGACCGTGCCGTCCGCCGAGACGGGACTCGTGGCGCTGGGCAGGCCGCGCGGCGTCAATATCGGCACCGGCAGCAGCGTGAGCAGATCAAAGAAGCCGCGATTGGTCGCGATCGGTCCTTGCGACGCGGAGCCCATCACGACGTGCGACAGGTCCGGCTGCGTGCGTGCGAATTCTTGTTCGCCCGTCAAGAGGTTCCAACGCTCCAGCGAGCCTTTCGTGGGGTAGGCGATGACCAGTTTGTCGAGGCCCGCGGCGAAGGAGGCCTTGTCTTCCTTCAGATCAATGTAGCGCACGATGTTCGCGGCGTTGACATCGAATATCGCGAGCTTCTTCAACTTGGGCAGGTGCAGGATGAGGAAGCGTCCGCCGCCGCCGACGCAAATGTCCGACGCCATTTCGGGGAGGTTCTTCACGACTTTGTCCCCGTCGAGTTTCGGCGGCCGGATCGCAATCTTCGACAGGTCGGCCGGTTCATAAAGCGCGGCGCTGCGGATTGGCAGTCGCTTCACGAGCCGGGCGATCACCTTGTCGTCCTGCTTGACGAAGATCGTACACGTGACCTCGGCGAGCGGGCGCGGCTTGACCACGAGCACCGAGGCCGCGCGCTGGAGGTTGAATGTGTAGAATTGGGCGCCGATTTCAAATTCGACCGCGTCAAGCCCGCGCAACTCGCCATCAAGCGATTTGCCGTTCGTGAGAACCGCCCTCGAGCCTTGAATCCGCTGGCAATCACTGAGCTTGATCTTGTCTTTGCCTATCAGGATCGCACGATCCTCGACCATTCCGGTCACGGTTCCACCGCTCCCGAAGTGCGCGGTCAACTCGACGCGCGGGGCGATCTCCACAAGACCCGGCGGCAGAGCCGCGCGATAAATGCCGTCTTTCAGCAGCATCGGCACGCCGCGCTTGGGGGCCGCGCCGGCAGTCAACGCAAGCTCGACCTGCACGGGCTTGACCGACGGAATCAGGGCCGTGATTCGCGCCTGAAACTCCGCCGACTTGTCGAGATTGGCACGCGAAAGCAGCGGCGGCGTGAGCACAATGTCGGGCGTCGCCAAGAAGCGCGCGAGGCGATTTACCGGCATCGCCTTGCCGACTTTGCCGCCGCCGATGTTGAGCATGCCGACGACGCGTGCCTTGTCGTCGAGCACGGGACAGCCAAGGACGCCGAGGCTCGGCACGCCTTTCAGATGGATGAGCGACAACTCACCGTCCTTCTGCATCAAGGAGGTCACGGTCGTGGCCGACACCGTCGCCGACGGATACTCAGGTTGGTCCTTGAACGGGATGGCGCCAGATTCGAAATGAAACGTGATCAACTCGGTCAATTCGGTCAACGAATCGACGGCGCCAAACGTCAGTGCCGGGAGGTCCTTGACGTTCTCGGCACGCAGCAGCGCGATGCCGAGTTCCTTGTCTCGGCGCACCAGATGCGCCTTGAGTATGCGCTGCGACTTCAGGCCCGGATCGAGAACGAGCGCGGCGGGCGCATCATCGGTTTTGCCAAAATAGGCGCGCTCGGAGGTGAGAAAGTAGCCCGCCGGATGCACGCAAAACGCGGTGCCGTTGATGTAGGCAGGATGAAACTGCACGATGGCCGTGGCAGCCTTGCCGCGCTTGAGCAGGTCGGCCTTGGCGAGCGGTTGGGCTGTGAGCGTGTTGACGAGGGCGAACATCGGCAGCAAGGCCGCGATGGGTGCAAGCACGAGACGGATCATGGGACATCTCCATGGCATGGCGATTCGCTGCATTGTCATCGCTCGTAGTGCGTGCGTCAAGGGCGCAGAAGGAAATCGCGTCTCATGAAACGAAACAGACAGATCGTGCCGCGACCGTTAGGGAGCTTGGGGCTGGTTCCCGCTCCCTAACCCGTATTTTTCACAGCCGAGAACGCAGAGCGCGGAGCCTGTTTCTTGCAACCCGCTAAGGATATACTGTCCGCTGCAACAAATGCCGAAGGCCACGGGCGATGTCGGCGATGAATGATTTCAACCAGACCATCGATGAACCCGGACGGCAACCTGTCCCGCCAGTTGTTGCTGATCCTACGCCGAGCCAGATCGGTCGCTACAGGATCGAGCGTGTGCTAGGCAAAGGTGGCTTTGGCCTCGTTTATCTGGCCCATGACGGGCAATTGCAGCGTCTTGTCGCCATCAAGGTTCCGCATCGCAATCTGGTGGACCGCCCGGAAGCCGCCGAAGCCTATCTGGCCGAAGCCCGCACTGTCGCTAGCCTCGATCACGCGCATATCGTGCCCGTCTTCGATGTCGGCAGCACGGACGACTGCCCCTGCTACGTCGTTTCAAAGTACATCGACGGCACGGATCTCGCCACCAGGCTCAAGCAGTCTCGGCTCTCGATCCACGAAATAGTCGAACTGGTGGCGACGGTGGCGGAGGCGTTGCACCATGCTCACAAGCAAAGGCTGGTACATCGAGACATCAATCCGCGCAACCTCCTCCTCGACAGGAGCGGCAAGCCGTTCGTGGCCGACTTCGGTCTGGCCTTGCGTGAGCAAGACGTGGGCAAAGGACCCCGTTACGCCGGGACGCCTGGTTACATGAGTCCTGAACAGGCTCGTGGCGAGGGACATCGGGTCGATTGCCGCAGCGACATCTTTAGCCTGGGCGTCGTCTTCTACGAATTGCTGACAGGAAGGCGACCGTTCAAGGGTGAATCGCGGGATGAACTCCTCGAACAGATCACCAGCGTTGAGGTTCGCCCGCCCCGACAAGTGGATGATGCCATTCCGAAGGAACTGGATCGCATCTGCCTCAAGGCGTTGTCGAAACGAGCCGCGGAGCGATTTTCGACCGCGAAGGACATGGCTGCCGACCTGTGGCATTTCTTCGCTCATGCAACCGAGGCCGAAAAATCGACCCCCAGCGTCAAGCCCGCACATGAAATTCCGGCTGCTCCTACCCCGGTCCCGACGTTCACGACGGCCTCCGCCTCGGACAGCCAACTCATCAAGATCGTGCCGAAAGGCTTGCGATCTTTCGACGCTCACGATGCTGATTTCTTTCTGGAACTACTGCCGGGACCACGGGACCGGGATGGCCTTCCTGATAGTCTCCGGTTCTGGAAGACACGCATCGAAGAAAAGGACGCCGACAACACCTTTTCGGTGGGGTTGATCTATGGACCTTCGGGGTGCGGCAAATCATCACTGGTGAGGGCCGGACTTCTCCCTCGCTTGTCCGACGACGTGATCGCCGTCTATGTCGAAGCAACCGCCGAGGAAACCGAGGCCCGCTTACTGAACGGCCTGCGGAAACGCTGTCCTTCACTGCCCGACAACTTGAATCTGAAAGCAACGCTGGCCGCACTACGTCGGGGCCAGGACATCCCGGTCGGCAAAAAGGTGGTGATTGTCCTCGACCAGTTCGAGCAATGGCTGCACGCCAAGAAAGAAGAACAGAACACCGAACTGGTGCTGGCCCTACGGCAATGCGATGGTGGCCGAGTGCAGTGCATCGTCATGGTGCGGGATGACTTCTGGTTGGCCGTTAGCCGATTCCTGCGGGATTTGGAAATCCGACTGGTCGAGGGGCAGAACAGTACGTTGGCCGACCTCTTCGACCTGGACCATGCCAAGAAAGTGCTGGCGGCATTTGGCCGGGCCTTCGGCAAACTTCCCGAGAACCCCGGTGATACGACCAAGGACCAAAAGGAGTTCTTGACTCAAGCCGTGTCCGGCTTGGCACAGGAAGGCAAAGTCATCTGCGTCCGGCTGGCCCTGTTTTCCGAGATGATGAAAGGGAAAGCGTGGGCGCCTGCCACGCTCAAGGAAGTCGGCGGCACGGAAGGCGTCGGCGTCACGTTCCTCCACGAGACATTCAGTGCGGGCACGGCTCCCCCTGAGCATCGGTATCACCAAAATGCGGCACGAGGCGTCTTGAAGGCGTTGCTGCCGGAATCCGGCACGGACATCAAGGGCCACATGCGTTCCTATGCGGAGCTGCTAGAGGCATCGGGCTACGGATACCGTCCCAAGGATTTCGACGACCTGATCCGCATTCTCGACAGTGAAATCCGTCTCATCACGCCGACCGACCCCGAGGGAAAGGATGAAGGCGGAAGGATGAAGGATGAACCGGAAAAGCCTGCCGATTCATCCTTCATCCGTCATCCATCATCCTTGCGTTACTACCAACTGACCCACGACTACCTCGTTCATTCCCTGCGGGATTGGCTGACCCGGAAGCAGAAGGAAACTCGCCGGGGTCGAGCCGAACTGTTGCTGGCGGATCGGGCGGCGTTGTGGAATGCTCGTCCGGAGCATCGGCAACTGCCATCGCTGGCGCAGTGGCTGCAAATTCGCTGGTGGACGGCGAAGAAAAGCTGGACGCCGCCGCAGAAGAAGATGATGGCGAAGGCGGGACGATATCATGCGGTACGGGGAATGTTGGTTGGTGTCATGCTGGCAGTCGCGTCGTTTACGGGTTTGGTGATCCGAAATCAGGTCGAGGAGAAGCAAAACGCAACGCGCGCTGCTGGGCTGGTGCAAGCGGTCTTGAATGCGAACACTGCTCAAGTGCCGGACATTATCGACAAGATAGCGAAGTATCGCAAGTGGACCGATCCGCTCCTGCGCGAGGAGATCGACAAGGCGGCGGCGATATCCAGGCAGAAACTTCACGCCAGCCTCGCCCTGTTGCCGGTGGACGCCGGCCAAGTCGCTTACCTTCACGGTCAGCTACTCGACGCCGAACCGCACGAAGTCCCGGTGATCCGTGACGCCTTGGCCCCGCACAAGGACGAGTTGCTGGATACGCTGTGGGCGGCGGTACTGATGCCGGACAAGGGCAAGGATCCACAACGGTTGCGCGCGGCGGCGGCGCTGGCGAAGTATGACCCGGAGAGCGCGAAGTGGGCCAAGGCTAGTAGCCAGGTCGTGGAGCAATTGGTCGGGGAGAATCCAGTCTTTCTGGCCTTGTGGATGGAGAGCTTTCGTCCGATCAAGGGAAAGCTGCTGGAACCGCTGAAAAACATTTATGGAAACCCCACTGGTCGGGAATCGGAGCGCACCCTGGCCACCAACATCCTTGCCGACTATGCCGCCGACCTGCCGCAGGTTTTGGCCAATCTGCTGATGGACGCCGACGAAAAGCAGTTCGCTGCCATTTATCCCAAGTTCAAGGAGCATGGGAATCTCTCCGTTGCCGAGGTGTTGGCGGAAATTGACAAGCGCGTGGTAGTAGCGGTGGTCAAGGACAAGATAATTTTCGACACGAAGGGGATGATTGCCGAGGCGGATGCCATTGTGAAGACGCAGGTAGGCTTCCTTCGCGCCAAGCGGTTCGAGGTTCGGCTGCAAAGTGGGAAGACGTACCGGCTGACGATGGACAGCAACGACTTTGATTCCTTCCTGGTGCTGCAAGACAAGACGGGCAAGAAAATGGCCGCCGATGACGATAGTGGTGGTGGCTGGAACGCCTTGCTGTCATACACTCCGTCCAGCGATGACACCTACATGATGATCGCCGCATCCATTCCCAATCAGAAGGTCAAGAGTACCGGAGCTTTCGAGCTGAAGGTCATGGAGGCGGCGGGCGGAACGGTGCATGAAGACGACGCCAAGGAGAAGCTGGCGAAACGGCAGGCCCATGGAGCAGTGGCGTTGCTCAAGATGAACCAGCCGGAGAAGGTCTGGCCGCTCTTGAAGCACAGTCCTGATCCGAGACTTCGGAGCTATTTGATTCATCGTCTCGGCCCACTCGGAGCCGACGCCACGGCCATTGTCAATCGCTTGGACCAAGAGCCGGACATCACGATACGGCGGGCGTTGCTGCTGGGTTTGGGCGAGTATGGCGACAAGGGCTTGACGCTGGCGGATCGTGGGGCGTTGCTGCCGAAGTTGCAGGATATCTATCGCACCGAGGCCGACCCCGGCCTTCATGCGGCGGCGGAATGGGTGTTGCGGACCTGGAAGGAAGAGGGGTGGCTGAAACAAGAGAATGAGAAATGGGCCAAGGATGTTGAGGGGCGAGAAAAGAAGATCGCCGGGATCAAGAAACAATTGGCGAGCCGGGCGGCGCTAGTCCCCGGAGTTCCGCCACAATGGTATGTGAACGGTCAAGGTCAGACGATGGTGGTGATTCCCGGCCCGGTGGAGTTTATGATGGGTTCGCCGTCCACGGAAAAGGATCGGGTTAGCACTGAGCCACAGCACAAGAAGCGAATTGGTAGGACGTTTGTGTTGGCAGCGAAGTCGGTGACGATGGAGCAGTACCAGAAGTTTGAGAAGGGCTACAGTGTTGGCGAAGCGAGATTTCATCGGCTGGCCGATTTGCCGGTGATGGGGATCGAATGGTACAGGGCAGCGAAATACTGCAACTGGCTGAGCAAGGAAGAGGGGATTGAAGAAGATCAGTGGTGTTACGAGATCAAGGGCAATAGTGTCATGCTGAAGAAGAATTACCTGAGTCTGGCGGGTTATCGGTTACCGACGGAAGCGGAGATGGAGTATGCGACTCGTGCGGGAGCGGTGACGAGCCGGTACTTTGGCGAGACGGAGGAGTTACTGCAGAAGTATGCGTGGTACGCCAAAAACGCGCAGGAAATGACGTGGCCGGTGGGGAGTCTGAAGCCGAACGATCTTGGGTTATTTGACGGTCTGGGGAATGTGTATACATGGTGCCAGGAGAGTTCCCGGAGATACCCTGCGCGGCAAGGCGCGGAAGCGGCTGAGGACCAAGAAGACGAATTAATAATAATACCTACACAATTCCGTGAGTTGCGTGGCGGCTCGTTCAACAATCAAGCGTCGAGTATTCGTTCTGCCCTTAGTTTCGCCGATGTGCCGGCGGCCCGGAGCAGCAACATTGGGTTCCGTCCGTCGAGGACTTTACCGCTTGGCTCCATTACAACTTTACAACCCAACCCGTAGGGGGGGAATGAAAATGGCTTCTTGGCATTCATACATTGTCAGGAGCGGTAATGGCCGATCGAATTGACTCTGAGGAATTTGTCGTCATCACCAAGACAAATGACTTGATCTTCTGGTTCACCCCTTGCGGCGAAGCCGCTTTCATTTAAGGAAGGCTCCGAGCCATGCGTATCGCAAAAATCAAGAGTGTCCGCATTGTCGTTGCCACGCTGGCGTTCCTTCTGGGCGCCGCCGTTCTGTTGCCGCCGTTGGCCGGGCAGGACAAGCCGCCGCAACGGAAGTTGCGTGTTGACCCGCCGCACATCATGACCAACAGCGCGATCCATTACGACTACGACATCGTCTACGTGCGTGCACCGCGCTACGTCAAGGGCAAGGATGGCAAGGATGTCCAGGCACCAGTCTGGCCGGATGCGGGCGCGCCCCACGCGCTGCGGGCCTCGACCGATCTGATGCTCCTGCGCCCGGATGGCAGCGAAGTATTGCTCGTCGCGGGCGGGCAAGGCGCGATTGCCGATCCCTACGTCTCATTCGACGCCAAGTGGGTCTACTACTCTTACTTTCACGACCATAGCGGTCACGGCGGCGCCGACATCTACAAGGTCCATGTGCCGACGCGCAAAACCGTGCGCCTGACCCAGCAGCAGTGGACGCCGAACACGGGAGTGTCGAGTCAGACTGCAAAGCCTGTCCTACAAAAGGGGGTCTATAACATCCACCCGTGTCCGCTGCCCGGCGGCCGCGTCGCTTTCGTCAGCAACCGCGACGGCGTCAAGGCGCCGCGCCTCGCCTCGAGCGCCCTGCAACTATTTGTCATGGACGAGGACGGCGCCAACGTGGAAAAGATCGGCTATCTGAATGTCGGCCAGGCCTTGCACCCGGTCGTGCTCAAGGATGGCCGGCTCATTTTCAGCTCGCTCGAAGTCCAGGGCAAACACAACACCGGCTGGGGCATCCTCGGCATTCATCCCGACGGCACCAACTGGGACCCGGTCGTCAGCGCCCTATCGCTTGGTGGCGCTCCCATCCCGTTTCACTTTCAGACGCAGCTCTCCGACGGCAGCATCATTGTCGAAAATTACTACATCCCAGCGATGGGGGGCTTCGGGGTGTACTTTAAGCAGCCCGCGTCGCCGCCGACAGGCACGCCGCCGTTTGGCCCGGCCAAGGTGCAGCACGATCCGAAGATGGCCATGATGAATTCCTTCTTCCGGATGCCCTTCCAGCCCCACGGCATGGAGGTGTTGACGCGTTTCACCCACAATCATGACTCGCCGAGCCTGCGGGAAGATCCAAAAGACTCAAAGTCGCGCCACACTGGCTGGGTGACGCACCCGTGCGGCGCGCCGGACAATCACCTGCTCACCGTGTGGACTGGCATGATGCCCGCCAACCAGGGACGCATCACCGATTTCTATGGCCACGCGCCAATCGACTCTGGCATCTACCTTATCCGGGAAGGCAAATCGTTCTGGGAGCCCGGCGAAATGCTGCTCGTCAAGAACGACCCGAAATATAACGAACAATGGCCGCGCCCGCTCGTCCCGTACAAACGCATCTACGGCGTCGATGAGCCGGCGCGCTTGCCGAGCCTGCGCAACGACGGCAAGCTGTCGAAACATCTCCCGGCAGGAACGCCGTTCGGTCTGGTCGGCACATCGAGTTTGTATAAACGCGAGAGCGCGCCTCTTGGCGAGGTGCCGAAGGGGAGCGTCACGGCGATCGGTTTGCCGTACTCCGCATTTCCGACGCGCGAACACCGCACCAACTGGGACGGCCAGGGCGCCGACGCCGGCCTCTACTCTAATAGCGATATCCACGCCATCCGTATTTTGGCGATGGAGCCGGCCTCGCTCAGTGTCGCCGGCAAATTCTCAAACCTCGCGGGAGAACGACTGCGCATCCTCGGCGAGATCCCAGTGCGCCACTTCCTTCCCAAAAGCCCAGGGACGGCCGTCCCTGGGCTTTCGCAACCTCTCGACCCCGATGGCAACCCTGACACCAGCTTCCTCGCCAGGATCCCGGCCGACGTCGCCTGGACATTCCAGACGCTCGACAAGGACGGCATGGTCCTCAACATGGCGCAGACGTGGCACCAACTGCGCCCCGGCGAAGTCCGCAACAACTGCGGCGGCTGCCATGCGCACAGTCAACAGCCGACCCTCTTCAAGGACACCGCTGCCGCCAGGCCCGACTATGTGCCGTTCGATTTGACGACACAGACGCCGCTGCTGACGACCAAGAAAAACGACCAGTCCGGCAAGCGGTGGGATGTCAAGGACGAGACGGGCCTGCGCTTCGCCAAGGGAGTCTTGAACGTCGAATATCATCGTGACATCAAGCCGATCTTCGCGCGAAGCTGCGTCGCTTGTCACACGACGAACGACGGTCGCGAACCCTCGGGCGGTCTGGTGCTCGACGACGACAAGCGCAGCAAGGACTCGCCGGCTTCGGGCACGTATCGCACGCTCGTCCATCCCAAGGACTCGAAGGCCACACGTTACGTCTGGCCGTCGCAGTCGCGCAACAGTCTTTTGACGTGGAAAGTGTTCGGCCGACGCACCGACGGTTTCCCGGAGACGCTCATCGAAAGCGCGAAGGGGGACCACTTCGGCCACCTGACCCGCGGCGGCATCCCCTATGCTCCGTTCAAGGGAAGCATCATGCCGCCACCCGAAGCTGTCAAGGCGGGCAAGGTCGCCCCCGTGACCGATGAGGACCGGCGCATGATCGTCCGCTGGATCGACCTCGGCTGCCCGATCGACCACGATTTCGATCCCAAGCAACCGCAGCGGCGCGGCAACGGCTGGATGCTCGACGATCAGCGGCCGACCTTGACGTTGACCTATCCGCAAGCGGGCGCCAACGAGCCGCTCACGCGCATCCTTGTCGGCATGAACGATTACGACACGGGCCTGGATATGGACAGCTTCCAGGTGACGGCCGATGTGCCAATCGCCGGCGTCGCTGCGGGCGAAAACTTGGCGAAGAGGTTTACGTCGAAGGCCGACGGCGTCTGGGAACTCGCGCTTGCTGCGCCGCTTGCAAACGTCGCCAAAGCTAACCTGACCGTTTCGATTCGCGACCGCCAGGGCAACACGAGCCGGATCGAGCGTACGTTTTCCGTGCGCGAAGGCCGCCCATGAGGTCTTGGGGGCTATCCGGCGGTCTGCATTTACGTAACCGTTCACCCCTCTCCCCGTGAGTACAGGGTGAG
This sequence comes from Planctomycetia bacterium, assembly GCA_005799265.1. Taxonomy (GTDB): domain Bacteria; phylum Planctomycetota; class Planctomycetia; order Gemmatales; family Gemmataceae; genus SIAQ01. Next base: position 27,795 of record SYHD01000202.1, read on the forward strand.
AGGGGAGGTGAATGGTTCGCATTTACTCGTTGTTTACCAATGAAAAAGGCCGCGCAAGCTGACGACCTGGGGGAAGGTGTTCTCTATGCGTCTGAAGCATGCGCGGGCCTTGTCTCGCGCCTGCTGATTCTGGTTATCGATCTCTTCGTCCTCTTGGTTTGCGGGATTGTACTGCAAATAATCTGGCATGATCTGCTCCCGACAGACGGCGATCCCAACTTCGGCGCTTTCTGGTCATGGGGCGCCGTCTCCTACATCTACTTGGTTCTTGTCGAGTCGTCAGTTGGAACCCTTGGCTTTCTCATTACGGGCGCAAAGATAGTAAACCTCAACGGTGAGAAACCTTCGATCTTGCGCATGACTGGCAGACTGTGTTTGTGGCTGGTTGGACCTTTTAACCTTCTGATTGACCTGCTTTGGGTGACGACTGACCGACACAAGCAGACGCTTCGAGACAAGCTGGCCGGGACATACGTTGTGAAAAAGGGGGCCGTTCCCTGCGGGAGAGGCCGAATACGGGCGGTGCACTATTTCTTGTTTGGCTTGTCAATTCTTTTCCCCGAGGTTCGCGAACAACCGCCTTCATCGTAAGGGCCACGAAAGGCTGATGGCGGAGTTAATCATCAGTCGCTTGGCGCGTTCCCAGGGCTTATTGGTTTGTTCCAATACCGCCTTACGCGCCGCTTCGTGTGCCGCCAGGGCTCGCTGCGTGAAAATACCGAAGAGAAAACTGGATACGGAGTTGCATGCAACGGGCCAATCATGTACAATTCACTCAACATTCAGATCTTGCTCATGTGGCACAAATAGATTGACCGCGTTGCTCCGATAATTCTTCTCTCATCTCGGAGGCGTGTACCATGCTTCACGGGGCCCCCCGACGAATGGGGTTTACGCTTATCGAACTGCTCGTCGTGATCGCCATCATCGCGATTCTGATTGCGATCTTGGTCCCAGCCGTGCAAAAGGTGCGCGAGGCGGCCGCGCGCATGCAGTCGTCCAACAACCTCAGGCAAGTCGCGCTCGCCGCCCATGGTTACCATGACGTTCACAAGCTACTCCCGTTCAACGGACTGCAGAACTGGGGGAACAAGGACAATCATCGCTCCGGATCGTGGGGCTACCAGATCCTACCGTTCATCGACCAACAACCCATGTACGAATCGATGGCCGGTGTGGCGCCGGCGAGCTGGACGCAAGGCGGCGTCGCGGCCATGATGTGCCCAGGACGCGGCCGCGCTCCGGCTGCGCTCAGCGGGAGTCACCTCGGACCTTTTACCGACTTCAGCATCAATTGCTGGATAAACGATTCAGCCAACGGCGATGAGGAAACAGCCGACAAACGCCAAAACCTGCAAACGATCCAAGACGGCGTCTCCAACACGATTTTTTTTGGACACCGAATGATAAAAGTCGGTTCGTACGCAAACACAGTCGGGGACGACGAAACCTTTTCGCCGATTCTGTTCGGCGGCGATGCTGGCACGGGAATCCAGCGCAACGACGGCAGTACGACCGCCCTTTTCAAACGCGACGAGGCAGGCACCCTGGGCCCCAACGATGAATTCTGGGGTGGGCCCTATGTTCAGGGCGCCCTGTTCGCCATCGGCGACGGCACGGTTCGCATGATTCCCTATGGCACTAATCTCAGTCCGTTCCTGAAGCCGAACGACGGCCTTGCAGTCACGTTTCCTTAGCGTCTCACCCAAGACCAGATGGGCAGACCTTCTAGTCCGCTGCGGCTGGCAAGAAAGGTTGTCCGACATGCCATCACGCCAATCGCCCACAGGACCACGACCATGTGCGGACGAACGCCGGTCAGCTTGGCTATTCTTGCCTGCATCGCGGCGTGCACGGTCGGCTGCCGCGGCGAGAAGGGGGCGAAGATCACCGGCGTCGTGGTCGAAAACGGGCAGCCGGTGCAAATCTCGGCGAAGGAACGCGTGATGCTGAGTATGGTTCCCGTGCACAAAGACGAGAAAAGCATCAAGGCCAACCCCGGCGCCGATTTCAAACGCGAGGACGCCACATTCATCTTCGTCGGACCCGGGCTCGGCCTGCTTCCTCCCGGCGATTACAAGGTCTGCCTGACAGTATGGTCGCGCGATACCCCCGATCGCTATAACGGCCAATTCAGCCCGGAAAACACACCGCTGACCTATGCCGTCACGCACGAGTCGAAACAAGAAATAGTCATCGATGTCGAGAAAAAGTCGGTCACGCGAAAATGAACCTGCGGGGCATTCTAATTCTACTGTATCTCGCGGTTGTTTGGATTTAAGTCTTTTTGTACCATCTCCTTTCGGGAAACGGAATTCGCCGAAAGGCACGTCGATGGAACGACGATTTGCTGCTCGCCTGGAGGAACTGCTCGACGATGCGGCCGTGAAGCCGGCCATTCTGCGCGATATGTTGCCGCGGCTGGAGCGCTTTCTCGAACCGTTCGGGGCGTTGTTGGCAACCACCGAA
>SYHD01000203.1 GCA_005799265.1 Planctomycetia bacterium
AACGTTTTCGGGGCCTGCTCGACGTTCACTCACGTTATGGCCCGCCAGCTCGCTGAGCTGCCCAAGGCAGCCCTTTGACATCGAAGGCTCTCGCCGGTTCGTTGCCTTGCCAGCGACTTCGACTGCTTCCGGTCGGAACAAATAAGATACCGGCGTGGGTTTCGCACCCACTGGATCACCAACACTTGCACGGCGCACACCCGAAGCGTTAGCGAGGGCCGCAGCATCCCTCGCTAACGCTTCGGGTTGGTATATTATTTTCTACCCGCGCGCCAAAGCATCAAACATCGATTCGCAGCTGGCAACCCTGCCGCCCGCCGAGCCATTACGAGACTAACCCACTTACCATGATCTCCCGAATCGGCTCGCCGAAATCCACGTTCAATCGTCGCCGCCCCGGCACCTCCAGCCGTCGTCCGTCGAGACCCAACAGGTGCAGCACGGTCGCGTGCATGTCGGTGACGTAGTGGCCGGGCTCCAAGGCATGGAAGCCGAGCTCGTCGGTGGCGCCGTGAACGATGCCGCGCTTGACGCCGGCGCCGGCGAAGAAGACGCTGAAACCGTGTGGGTGATGGTCGCGGCCGTCGCGCCCGCCGCCACGCTGTTCCAATCCCGGCGTGCGGCCGAACTCGGTACAGAATACGACGAGCACGTCATCGAACAGGCCGCGGCGTTTCAAATCCTTCAAGAGGCCCGCGACCGGCTTGTCGATGGTGGCGCACAAGCGCGCGTGGTTGCCACGCAGGTCGCGATGTGAATCCCAAACACCGTAGGGAGACGGAAAGACCTGCACGAAACGCACGCCGCGTTCGACGAAACGCCGCGCCGCCAGCAAGCGTTCGCCCGCCAGGCGCGTGTTCGGCTGATCGAGGCCATACAGGCGCTGCGTCTCTGCCGATTCGCTCGACAGGGCGACGGCTTCAGGAATCGACGTTTGCATCCGGAAGGCCAGTTCGTATGTGCGGATGCGGGCACGCAGGTTCGCGTCTTCCGGATACTCAACGCCGGCCAGGCCGTTGAGGCGATTGATGAGCTCGAATTCGTTGCGCTGTTCGTCCGCGAGAATGCTCGTGTCGCGTCGGCCGTTCGGCAGCGGGTTGTTCGGATCGAGATTGAGCGGGATGCCGTTGTGGCGCGGGCCAAGGTAGTTCGCATCGATCGACGCCCGCGTGTCGGACCTCGTCGGCCCGCCGAGCACAAGATATTGCGGCAGGTTGTCGTTCAGGCTCCCCAGGCCATAATGCACCCACGAGCCGATCGACGGCTGCACTTCGTCGAGCCGATGGCGACCCGTGTGGATTTGATTCTCGGCCGCGTGATCGTTGTCGGTCGTGTACATCGAACGGACGATCGCCAGATCATCGACGCAGCTCGCGATGTGCGGCAGCCAGTCGCTGATCTCGATGCCGCTCTGGCCGTGCTTGCGCCAACCGACTTGCATCGGATAGACGATCGGATAGCGATCACGCTGATTGATTTCGGCCGCGACGACGGAGCGCGAGCGCCGATCGTGCAGCGGCGAGTCGAGCGGATTCGCGAACGGCGTGCGGTCGAACGTCAACCCCGCGTAATGGTTGAGCGCGGGCTTGGGATCGAACGTCTCAAGATGACTGTAGCCGCCGGAGAGAAAGATCCAGATCACCGACTTCGCCTTGGGCGCGTGATGCGGCGTGGCACTTCCCGGTTCGGCCCGGACGATGCCGTCACGCTGCAGCATGGCGCCAAGCGCGAGGCCCGTGAAGCCAAGGCCGACGTCGGCGAGGAAGGTGCGGCGGATCATGACTTCACCTTGACAAAAAATAGCGGTTGCCCCAACGGATCCACGTCTCGCACTAGCTGAAGGAAGCAATTGAAGACCTCCGATTTCAGCCAGCCTTGATCGTTTGGCGCCGATTGGTAGAGTCCATCGTCCAGGCGGAGTATGTCGAAATGCGGCTCTTCTTTTCGGGCATCAACGAGCCAATATTCGGGAATGCTCGCCTTCTCATATAGCGAGCGCAGCCGGACGGTGTCCTTCGTCTCCGAGTAACGGCTGATAATCTCAAGGATCATGTCCGGAGTGCCCTCTAGTTCGAGGTACCCGCCCTTTTTCCCGGGAATGAATCGCAGACGTTGCGATTGCATGGTCGCCCAATGGGCGTAGAGTCCATCGGGCTCAGTGGTAAGGCTGGCATGCAGATTCGAGAACAACATCCGATCGGGGACGAACCGGCCCGTCGGCTGCTGCAAGAGATGCATGCCGACGGAAACGTTGAACGCCTGTTTGACCTGGTTGTGGGTGAAAAGTTCTTCCATGTTCAAATCCACATAGATTTCGCCGTCGAGGAACGAGACCCAGCCTGATTCCGGATATTCGTCGGTACGCACCCATTGCCGATACGTAGGGTGATCCCGTACCCAGCCGGGGATGACCATTCGATTGTCGACCAGAATATTGGGGTGAGGCAAAGCCGGCGCTGTCAAACCCGGCCCCGAAACCGGCGGCAATGCTGTCGTGCTCATGGAAGTGCCTCCAGACGTTAGCGCACCGTGATGAAGTCATTATGATTGTACAACACGCGGATCAGACTTTCGCGGGCACGCAAGACCGTCTCAGGCGACGCGCTCAGCTCCTTCGGCGCCGTCTTGCGATAGAGCTCGCGCTGCGTTTGCATGAATTCCGCGCAGGACGCAGATTCCTTCGCGCTCGGACCGCGCGACAGCATGTGCTCGAACGCCGCCGCGATGAATTGCCCATCCGTCGCCTTGTCCGGCAACGCCTTCGACAGCTTGCGCGCCAGCGCACGGCTCTGCTGAATGGCCAGCGTGTTGTTGGTGAGCGCGAGCGCCTGCTGCGGCATCACGCTTGCGCCGCGGCGATAGCAGTCGCACGGGTCGGGCGCGTCGAAAATTTCGAGAAACTTCAGGTGCCCGCCGTCTTCAGGAAAGACCGAGAAGTAGAGGCCGCGTCGCTTCGACGCCTCTTCTTTGTTTTCAAGCACCATGCCGCCGATGGTGCGATCGAGCTCGCCTGCCGAAGCAAGCAAGCAATCGCGCACGAGCTCCGCTTCCAGACGCTTGGCGTTGGCGCGCCAGTACCAGCGGTTGTCGGCATCACGTGCGGCATTGGCCGAATCATTGCTCGCGGATTGCATGCGGTACGTCGCGCTCGTCACGATCAGGCGGTGCATGTGTTTCATGGACCAATCACTAGTCCCACGCGCAAGCGTGGGGTTCGCGCGGCCCCCGAGCTTGCGCTCGGGGCTGGTTGGCATCATAAGCTCGCAAGCCAGCCAATCGAGCAACTCGCGATGGCTCGGGGCCTTGCCATTGCGGCCGAAGTCGAAGACGGTCTCGACAAGCGCCTGATCGAAGTGCCGCAGCCAGATGTGATTGACGGCGACGCGCGCGGTCAGCGGATTGTCCTTGGACGCGAGCCACTCGACCAGCGCCTTGCGTCGGCCGCTCGATGTCTTCGGATAGACCGGCCCCAGCGGCGTGTGCTTGAGCCCCGCCTTGGCCGCGTCGAGGCGTGCCTGGTAGACGACGGTCTCCGCGCGGGCCGCTTCGACTCGTTTGTTGGCGGCATCGCCCGGCGTCTTGGCCGCCGCATCGATGGCGGCATCGAACTCCTTCGCACGCTTGGCGATTTCCTCCTTGACGGCGACTGGCTTGAGGGAAGGATAATACGCGGCCAACGGCAGCTCGACCGGTTCGATGCTGAGTCGATCGCCGCCCAGAAACGCGGGCGCACCCGGCCTGACCGGCGCGCGGTCTTTCATCAAGTTGCGTTCGTCGCCGCCGACGTACATCTGCGTTTTCGCGTCCTGCTTGTCGTCATAGACGCGAATTGCCCCGACCTTGACGATCTTGCGGAGTTTGGAGTAATCGTACTTCTGGAACATGCCCGGATCGCCTTCGCCCGGCACGCGGTCTTGCCGTAGTTCGAGCGGCTCGAAGAAAGCGCGAAAGCGGAAGTACTCCTCCTGCGAGATCGGATCATACTTGTGATCGTGGCAATGAGCGCAGTTCAGCGTCAGGCCGAGAAACGCTTTACCGGTGTGCTCGACCATATCGCGTTTCCACTGATGCGGATTGAGCGCATACCAGTTGCGGACAATGTAGCCGGTCGCGACGAGCGCGTCGTCGTCCTCCGGCGCGATCTCGTCGGCGGCGAGCATCTCCATCAGCATGCGATCGTAGCCCTTGTCGTCGTTGAGCGACTTGATGATCCAGTCGCGCCAGCGCCAGATCTGCGGGGCGCTGTTCCACACGTCGGGCACATGCCGTCGGCCATACCAATCGCTGTAGCGCCAGACATCCATCCAGTGCCGCCCCCAGCGTTCGCCATAATGCGGACTCGCGAGCAGGCGATCGACGACCTTCTCGTACGCCGCTTGCGGCTGTGAGCTCGCACACTCTTTCAGGAAATCGTTTAACTCCTCACGTGTCGGCGGCAATCCAATCAAATCCAGATAGACTCGCCGCAGCAACAATCCGAGCGGCGCCTCCGGCATCGGCGACAGGCCGCGCTTTTCGTGTTCCGCGGCGATGAACGCATCGATCGGATTGCGCACCCACGCCTGATTCTTGACCGTTGGAAGCTTGGGCCGAACGGGCTTGCGAAACGCCCAATGCTCGCGCGGGTCCGGCTCCGGCTTCTCGTCGGCGCCGCCCTTGGCGCCTTGCTTGATCCACGCCCGCAGAAGTTCGATCTGCTTCGCCGTCAGCCCATCCCCTTCGCTCGACGGCGGCATGCGCTTGTCCGCGTCTTTTGAAGTGACACGCTCGATCAGCGTGCTCTCGGCGTCCTTGCCCGGCACGATGACGCCGCCGTCACGCATGAGCTTGACGGTATCGAGCCGAAGGTTCGCCTTCTGCCTGAGGGCGCCGTGGCAGGTGAAGCAACGCTCTTTCAGGATGGGCTTGATTTGTTTGACGTAGTCAACGGCGTCTTGAGCCGGAAGCGACGCAGGAGGAGCGAGCAACAAGAAGATCATCGATAAAGAGGCACAACGCATGAAGGCTCCGATACGTGTCGAGGATGCGAGTAGATCATACCACACCTTGAGCACGGATCGAGAGAATTTCCATGACTCGATGACGACGCCAACCCGAGCCTCGATCAGGTTTCGCAATGGCATTCCGCGCGGTCGGGTGCTGATTCCGCAGGCGCTATCGGCGTTGTTGCCAGCAATGGCAATGAGATCCGATTGGGATGAGGGGACGGTTCGATGTGCAATCGGGAAAGTAGGCCGTGGTGTCGGCGCGGTATGAAAACAATGCAGCAAGCCACGACCGACCAGAGCAAGCTCAGCCAGAAAAAGGGAGTGAACCAATAGAAGAGGTTGAAGGACATCATGGTGACAAGATCAAGACCGAAGTGGAAACGGATCGCACGTGCTGAAAGCGTTGCCGCGGATTGTCGCTTTGCCAACAAGGGCGCAACCAGGCTCGGCAGCCCACAATAGAACGAGCCAAATCCTGGGCAGCGGCAACAGGTGCTCCTGGCCCGAATCCACATGAATGCCGCCAGCGCAGCCATGATGAATACGCCGAAGTACCGATTCGCCACGAATCCGATGCTGACCGCGCCAAGTGCAAGCGGCGCCAGACCCAGACCAAACCAGAGGGAAAAGAAGGTGCGACTTGCAAAGAAGCGCATCGCAGGACTCCTTGCCAGCACGCGCGCCGCGCACATCGCTCGCCTTGGTCCATCCCGAAGACGGTGGCGCGCACAATCGCATGTTCGGTAGTCCACAAACCGGGACATGATGGAGGAGTTAACCAAAAAAACACTTCTTCGTCGGTTGGCAATCGGCTACGCGAACACCCCACAAACAACGCGAGATACCTGGTCCTTACTTTGCTCAACTTGCCGTTCGGGTCCAACCTTATCATGACGACTCTCCGTCATTCTTCGTGAATTCAAGCACAGGAGGTTCGCCTTACCTTCGTTCCAGCAGGAGTAACCTTAATTACAATCAGAAAGTGGCGATGTACAATTACCCATCCGCTTCCGCTGTACATCAAGCATCCTTGACCCATTCTCATTTGCTTTTCACGAATATTTGGGTTGTAGTCGGCGTGCGGAAGCGATAACTTCTAAATTGTGAGGTTGGAGTTGCGTGCGGAAAGAGTGGCCCGACTTGGAAAAAACCGCCAATAAGGCCGCCCCGTGTGCGTTGAGGCTGATGAACGATTAGGCGAGTTGCAAGCCTGGGAGGTTGGCATGGGAAACCATCGGAAATTGCTGGCTGCGGTACTATTCGCGCTGGTCATTGGCACTCTGATCATTGGCATGGGACCCGGCTACGGGCAACATGACGCCGAGCGCACGAATGACTTTGCGAATGTCGCCGCGGAGGATCAGAACCAATCTGAGCCCGAGCCCCTGGCCAAGAAGGCAGCTACCATAGATCCGCCGCAAGCGGTCGAAAAATCGGTTCCACTCGCAGTCAAACCGACATTGGCCAAAGATCCAGGGCCCAAAGCGGTGTCGATGGCCGAGGCCGTTACCATCGCGGAAAAATTGGGCAAAGGCTATGCGATGAAGGCGGAACGTACCGAGCGCCCTGCGGTCAGTTTCAAGATTGACGTGATGGGGATCGACGGCATCCGGACCAATATCGAACTGGCGGCCGACGGCAAAGTGAGGCAGGCCGTGAATCCCATCCCCATCCGAGGCGGGCCGGGGATTGGCGGCAAGAGCGGCAAGAAGCCAAAGGGAAACTGACGCTCCCAGTTCGCCATGAGATCGGATGAGAGGCTTGTCGATGGCCCACAAACTCGCGGCACCCCTTCAGGCAATTTCCGCGCCGACCTTGTCCCTTTGCGCCTTTGATTCGGCCTTTGACGTGCTGTCGCAAGCCCAGGTCGTGCCCGAGGCGGCCAATTGCGTACAGTGCGGCATGTGTTCGTACAACTGCCCGATGGGAATTGACGTGCGTGCCCATGCCTGGCGCGGCAAGGCGATCCGTGACAGCCATTGCCTCACATGCAGTGAATGCGTCAATCGCTGCCCGCGCGGCGTGCTGCGTTTCGAGCGTATCCCCCTTTTCGTCATGAAGTGACACCAGACGATCGCGAAATGTCCAACCATTACGTCATCATCGGTTCGGGCATCGCGGGCCTGGTTGCCGCAGAAACGCTGCGAAAGGAAGAGCCGAAGGCGGACATCAGCATCGTCAGCGAGGAGCCGCACGATTTCTACTCACGACCCGGACTGGCGTATTTCTTGCGCGGCGACTTCCCAGAGAAGCAGCTATATGTCCGTTCGCCGGAGGACGTGCGGAAACTGAACGCGCGGCGAATTCATGCCAAGGTCGAGCAGATCCTGTGCGCGGAGCACGAATTGCTCTTGGCCGACGGTAAGAAGGTACGCTACGATCGCTTGCTGTTGGCGACCGGCGCTCTATCCGTGCCGCCGAGCTTTCCCGGCTGCGAGCTGGCAGGCGTCGTCACGCTCGACGGCTTGAACGATACGCGGCACATCATCGAACAGGCGCGACGCAGCCGGCCGGCGGTCGTCATCGGCGGCGGCATCACGGCGCTGGAGCTGGCCGAAGGTTTCGCATGCCGCGGCATGAAGGTCAACTACTTCCTGCGCGGCAAGCTCTACTGGGCCGATGTGCTCGACGAAACGGAATCGAAGATCGTCATGGAGCGGCTGCGCCACGAAGGCGTCACCATCCATACCGAGACGCAGATCAAGCAAGCCCTCGGCGTCAACGGAAAGATCGCCAGCGTCGAGACGCAGGCCGGCGCGATCCTGCCCTGCGAGTTGCTCGCGGTCGCCATCGGCGTGCGGCCGCGCTCGGAACTGGCACAGAAGGCCGGGCTGACCATGGACAAGGGCGTCGTCGTCAACGAGTATTTGCAGACGAGCGAGTCCGACATCTATGCCGCCGGCGATGTCGCGGAGGCGTTTGATCCCGTGACCAAGCGGCGGCTGCGCGATGTGCTTTGGCCCACGGCGATCGATCAAGGCAAGATCGCCGGCGCCAACATGGCAGGACGCAAGCTCGCTTACGTGAAGGGGATTCCGTTCAACGTCACGATGCTCACGGGCTTGAAGGTGACGATCATCGGCGCCATCGGCGGCGGCAAAAAGAACGACGACCTGATCACGATCTCGCGCGGCGAAAGCGAGGCCTGGCGCATCGCGCCCAACACCAGCGGGACCGTCAGCGGCCAGGACGACGTCAATCGCGTCCGCATGGTCATCGGCGAGCGAGCAATCGTCGGCGCCCTCGTGATGGGGAATCAAAGCTGGTCGCGGCCGTTGCAGCGGCTCATTGTCGCACAGTCGGACATCACGCCGATTCGTGAGGCTCTGTTGGGCGGCGGCGCCGAATCGATGGCACAGCTGGCACACTTCTATCGCGATTGGGAAGAGAAGAAGGCCGCGCGCATAACGGGGACATGAAGATCGGGTATTAATGAATCGATTCGCGCCAGAATTGCTCGCCGCCGTCATCGCCATCGTCGCGATCGCGGCAATGTACGCCTTGTTGGTCGCCAATGCCGTGCCCGCGCGCACCGACCTGGGCGAGGCGGCGATTCCCCCGGGCGGCCTCGTGGGGCATGCGCTCGGCATCGTCGGCTTCCTGATGATGCTCGGCGCCGAAACGCTTTACACGTTGCGCAAGCGCGTCAAACGCTTCAACTACGGCCCCACCAGCGTTTGGCTGCAGGTACACGTCTTCGCCGGCATCGTCGGGCCGTTCCTGGTGCTGTTGCACACGGCTGGAAAGTTGAACGGCCTGGCCGGCGCGGTCACGATCTTGACGATCATCATGGTCCTCAGCGGCTTCGTCGGGCGCTACATTTATACGGCGGCGCCGCGCTCGCTTGACGGCGACGAGATCGACGAGGCCGAATTGGAGGGACGCTACTTTCGCATCGAACACGATTTGCAGGCGCTGTTGGCCCAGCTCCCAGAGGCGTCGCGCGAAGCCCTCACCGCAGACCTCATGCCGGCCGGCTGGATCGTCGTGCTTGCCCGGCCGATCCTGCGCTGGCGGCAGCGGCGCCGCGTTCAGGCCGCCTTGCGCGAATTGACGAACGCCCGCGAAACCAAGACGGCCCCGATCGAAAACCTGTTGACCGAGCGTTACGCCCTCTTGCTGCAGATTCATTCGTTGGCGACGACGCGGCGCGCTCTGGCCCTCTGGCACGTCTTTCACGTACCGCTGGGGGGCGTCCTATTCAGTCTGGCGTTCATACATGTTGGCGCCGCGCTTCATTATGCTACGTTCATGCGCTAATCAAGGTGACCGATGGAACGTTTGCAAAGCCTGAGCCTGGGAAAACTCACCGCGATCTGCACGCTCCTCGTCGTCGGCGCCGTGGCGGCGACCAGCGGCCAGCAGATGTTCAGCTCCGGCCCATTGAACACCCAGAATCGCCGCAACGTCACGCGCGGCGGCGTAGGCTCGCACGCGGAAATCGGCTCCAACTGCGCCGCCTGCCACGCCTCGGCCTGGAGCGGCGAAACGATGGCCTCACGCTGTCTGACTTGCCACGACGACATCCGCGACGATATCACGCAAGGCGTTCGCATGCACGGCCAGCTTGCCAAAGGCGAGGATTGCACGAGTTGCCACACCGAGCACAAGGGTCCCAAGGCGGCGTTGACGAGCTTCGAGCAGTTTCATCACGACTGCACCGCCTTCCAGCTCGACGGCAAACACCAGACGCTTGATTGCAAAGCGTGCCACGTCAACGAACTGCACCGCGACACGCCGAAGTCGTGCGTTTCGTGTCATGCCAAGGCCGACAAGCATAAGGGACGCCTTGGCGCCAACTGCGCGCAGTGTCATTCGACGAACACCTGGGCGACGCACGCCATTGACGCGAAGACGTTTAACCACGACCTCACGAGCTTCAAGCTGACCGGCAAGCACGCCAAGACCGATTGCCAGGCGTGCCACAAGAACGAGGTCTTCCAGGGCACGCCGCAATCGTGCGTAGCGTGCCATGCCCAGGCGGACGTACACAAGGGACGCTTCGGCGCCAATTGCGCGGAATGCCACACCACCGACACATGGAAGGCGCATAACGTCAGCCTGGCGACCGCATTCGATCACAACATCACGCGCTTCAAGCTGACTGGCAAACACGCGACGGTCGAGTGCAAGATGTGCCACAAGAACGAGGTCTTCGTGGGGACGCCGCAGACGTGCGTGGGCTGCCATGCCGAACCGAAATCGCACGCAAAAAAATACGGTTCGAATTGCACGATGTGTCACACGACGAGCACCTGGCACGGATTTGTGTTTCATCACTCTTTCCCGGTCGATCACCGCGGGGCGGCCAGGACGGGCAAGTCGTGCAACCTGTGCCATGAATCGACGGCGAATTTCGCCAGCTACACCTGCTACGGCTGTCATCATCACACGCCGCAGAAAGAAGCGCTGCGGCACGCAAATCGGAAGATGAAGGTGCCGCTGAATCAATGCGCGACATGCCACCCGACCGGCGGCGGCAACCGGCGCGTGGCCCAGAACGACGCGACGCCCATCGATGTGTGCCTGGCATGCCCCGACGAGCGTTTTTTGCATCATGGACTGAACAACGGTTGTCCGGGCGCCGATCACGGCACACTGCCGTTCGCGCGCGGCGCCAATCCCTTCACCGGCCTGATCGCGCGCAGCACACCTGAAAAGAAAACTTCGCAACCCGTGTTCCAGATCGACAATGGGAAACGCGAACCGCTGATCGACGTGCGTCCGCGCGTGGCGGGAGATCTGCTCGAAATCTTGAAACTTGACCGTCCGGGAATCCTGCGCCGCTGACGCTCACTGTTCAGGATCAAAAAAAACGCCGTCGCGCTCTTTCGAGAACGCGGCGGCTTTCGTTGGCACATTAACTTCGAGCGCTCGTCATTGCGGAATGCGTTCGCCGTCCGCCCAAAGCTTGTCGAGGTCGTCCTTCGTCGGCGTCTTGGTCTGGATGCCGGCGGAGGGAACTTCGAGCTTGGCGGTCCACGCGGCCGCGTTCAGGAGGAGCGTGCGGAAGCTGTCGTTGGTGAGGTTGCTGTAATTGTGGTAGCCGGTGAAGCCGAAGCCGCGGCCGCCGTCCGGACGAACGTACGCCCAAGCCAGGTGTTGCGGCATGCCTGCTTTGACCGCCGCGTAAACGGCCTCGTTGCCGCCGCGCGCGGACGTTTTCTCGCTCACCGTCTTCAGATCGGGAACCGCGGACAGGATCGGCGTCACGCCTTTCATCCCCTCGACAAAGCGCATGTGATAATACCACTCGTCGCGGACCTCGAACGGCTTGACGCCGCGCGTGGTCTCGTGTTCGGGGATCTTGTCGATCTTGGCGGTCCAGAAGGGATTGACCGACCAATTAACCTCGAAGAATCCTCCCATCCACTTGAGATAGTTGTTGCCCTGTTCGCCCTTGTTGACTTCGACGCCGTAGTGAATGGCCATGAAGCCCGCGCCTCGGCCCATGGCGGCGGCGATGTTCTTATCGCTTGCCGCCTTACCGCCGTGGTTGAGGAGGACAATGACGCAATCGGCATGCGAGAGGTCCTTCGGCCACGCCGTGTGGCGATGGACGACGGCGTAGCAGTTGGGATAGGTGGAATTCAGTACGCGGGCCAGATAGACGCCGCCGGCCTTGAACTCGTGGTTCCCCTTGCCGCCGTGCGTGCCGGCGTCGGCGATGATGACGATTTTTTTGACGTCCTTGTCGGCCTTCTTCTGCGCGACGTAGTTGAAGATATCCTTCTCTTGCGCCTGCGCGGGCGCTAGCAACGCGAGCGCGGCGATAAAGGCAACGGCCCATTGGGAGAGAAGTGTCATGGACTGGTTCTCCTGGTGGTTGGTGGCTTGATCGAGTGATTATATGCGACGCGCCTGCGACTGGCCGTAGGACAGCTACTGCCTCAATCAATCTCACGCAATGACGCAAAGGCGCAAAAAACACAAGACGTATGGTTCGCAGCAATACTCTGAGCCCGTAGTGAATCGATACGTCTCTTTCTCACAATTCTTTGCGCCTTTGCGCCTTTGCGCCTTTGCGCCTTTGCGTGAGATCATTTTTTTTCTCGTGGGCGCGCGCTATCGCACTCCGCATCGTCTTAATGGTAGGATGTGCTGATGATCGATTCCGAACATGTATTGGTCCGGCGTGCCCAAACGGGTGATCGTGCCGCGTTCGAAGAGCTCGTGCGCTGTACGTCACGGCTCGTCTATGCGCGGTTGTATCTGGAAACGGGCGACGCCCATCAATCCGAGGATTTGCTGCAAGAGACGATGCTGACGGCATTTCGGACGATCATACAGTTGACCCATCCCGACAAATTCCGCTCCTGGCTACTGCGCATCGCCCAGAATGCCGCGATCGATGCGGTTCGCCATGAGACGCGCCAGAAGCGTACGCCTGAACCGGATCAGTTGAAGTTCCGCCAGGACGCGATTACCGCCAAGTCGCCCGTCGAGCAGCTTGAGCAGGACGAGGTGCGGGCCCAGGTGCTCGCGATTTTGCGGTCGTTGCCGGAGGAGTATCAGTTGCCGTTGACGTTGCGGTATCTTGCGGGGGCGGATTACGAAACCATCGAGTTGCAAATGGGCTTGTCGAACGGCGCGCTGCGGGGGTTGCTCCATCGCGGCATGCAGCGTCTGCGCGCGGAATTGCAGAGAGTAATGGGAGACGATTATCCCGCCCGGTGATTCACAATTGGTATTCGTTTAGCGCTCGCGTCGAAGCGCCGAACGATTTGGCGCTTCGACGCGAACGCTAAACGAATACGGTCGAGGTAAATGCCATGTCCGATCATGCGTGGGTAGAGCAAAATCTTGACGCCTATGTGCTGGGCGGCATGAGCGCCGACGAGCGCGAGACAATCGCGCACCACCTCGCCGGCTGTGCGGAGTGCGAACGCGCGGTCGAAGAAGCCCGCCAAGTCGAAAAGCGGCTGGACGATCTCCTCGCCGAGGCCCGCCCCGACGCCGGTCTGGAAGACCGCGTGATCCAACGGCTGCGGCGTTCGACGCGCTCACGCGCCGGCGTCTTCCGCTTCGTCGCCGCTGCGGCGGCGGTCCTCGTGTTCGGCATCGTGGGCGCGGTGACGCAGGCGATGCTTGATGATTCCGCCAAGGGCGCACGTGGGCCGGTTGCGCAAAACAAGAAGGACGGATTTCGTTTGGGCGTTGACGTCGTTGGCGGAACCATTCTCCCGGACGTGGCGGGTAAGAAAAACGGCGACGCTGACGACAGAATCGCATCGACGTACTTCCCCGACATCAGGCGCAAATACGACCTGGATAGCGTTGACGATGTTAGCGAGAAGCTGAAGGACAAGGCATACGATCCCGTGGGCATCGTGGAAGGCAGGAGGGACGCTCCCCCGGTCAATTTGCCCGCTGCGCCGGGCGGATTCGGCGGCAAGGGGCCAGGCGTGGCGTTGGAGACTCACAAGAGCGATCCACGCCAAGCCTACGGATACTTCGACGACAAATTGTCCGGCTTGATCTCAGGACTGAAATCACCGGGCCCGACATTCACAACCGCCAAGCCGAATGAAGGGAGCCGACTCTATTACTTTGACAACGGCAAGCTCGACGAGGCACAAAAAGAGATTGCAAAGTCCCTCGACAAATTGAGGGACGGCGACAAAAGCATGAAAAGCGTGCATGCAGCGTCAATGGATCAATCCAAGGCCGCAGAAATGCTGAGGGGGCGGGAAGATTCCAAAGGCGAAGGAGGAATAGGCAAGGACTTGGGCTACTATCCGCCGCCCGCGGAGAAGGGCAACAAAGGGCCAGAGTATTTGAAACTCCTTCTTCTATCCACGCAACCGTCCATGCCGTCGCCTAACGATCCGCGGATGGCAGGAATAGGGCCGCCGCCGTCGTTGCCTGCTCGACCGCCAGGCTTGGATCCTGTTCCATCGTCCGACAAAGACAAGGAAGTGCTCGGCAAGAGTCCAGGGACCGTCTCAGAGCCGAAGGGCGTCGAACCGCCCAAACAGCCGGAGCCCGCGGGCCGCAAGATCATCCGCTCGGGCGACATGGAGTTCGAGGTCGATGCCTTCTATCTCACCGTCAACACCATCAAGGAACTTCTGCGCACGAAGACCAAAGGAGCCGGCTTCGTCGCCACCATGAACAGCGACAAGCTCCCCAACGGCAAGATGCGCGGCTCCGTGGTCGTGAGAATGCCGCCGGAGTTTCTCGATGATTTCCTGAAAGATCTCCGCGAGGCCCTGGCGAAGACCGGCGTCTTGAAGAGCGAGCACATCGGCAGCCAGGACGTGACCAAGGCGTACACCGACGTCGAGAGCGAGCTGCGCGCTGCCCGCGCCATCGAAGAGCGATTCTTGATGATCATCAAATCGGGCAAGGGGGAAATCAAGGACCTCATCGCCGCCGAGCGCGAGCTGGGCATCTGGCGCACCAAGATCGAAAAGATGGAGGGCGAGATCCGCTATTACAACAACCTGATCTCCCTCTCCACGGTGACGATCCATCTCACCGAGAAGGAAATCCAGGCGGCGACGGCGATGGTCCTGCGCGAACGCGTGCAGATGAACATCGAAGTCGAAGACGTCGATGACGGCCAGAAATCGGTCCGGGCAGGCGTCAAGGCGGCCAAGGGGCGCATCCTGAAATCCGAGATGAAACGTGCCGACGCCGGGCAGGTCATGGCCGAGGTGCACGCCGAGGTGCCGCCCGCGTCCGCCGAGCTGTTCCGTGAGCTGCTGCGCAAGCTGGGCACGGTCACGCGCCATCAGGCCGAGCGCACCCAGCATGCCGAGGGGGGCAGCGGCAAACCCATCGACATCAAAGAGCGCGAGGACGACGTGCGCTTCGAGCTAAGCCTTTACAACACCGCCAACATCAAGCCGCGCGAGACCTTGCATCTGAAGCTCGCCGCCGACAAAGTGCCCGCGTCCTATCGCAAATTGAAGGACGCGATCGAAAAGGTCAAGGGGCAGATTCGCAAGGCCCATCTCGACGAGCAAGACAAACTCGACATCAACGCCGAGCTGGATTTCAATGTCGCCGCTGCCGATCGCAAGGCCATCGACGATTTGATCGCCGAGCAAGGCTTGGTCATCAAGCGTGCCACCGTGCAGGCTGCGGTGAACGAGATGTCCACCGATCGCAAGATCGGCTACGAGTTGAGGCTTCGCAGCATGTCGGCGATCGCGCCCAAGGAGATCTTCCGCTATCTGGTCACCACGCCGGACGTGAAAGCCGGCTATCGCACGCTGTTCGACAAGGTGGCCGAGCTGAAAGGGCGGGTCCACCGCAGCCACGTGGACGACCAGGACAAGCACAACATCCGCGCGGAGTTCAATTTTGACATTGCGACGAGCGACAAGCTCGCCTTCGACGAGCTTCTGAAAGAGCTTGGCATCGTCACTCTGGGCCTCAGCGAACAGGCCGCGCCCAATATCGATGCGACGGATACCAAGGTTGGCTATCGCTTGCTGTTTCGCGGCCTGGCGAGCGTGCCGCCTCGCGAAGTGCTGACGATCCAGCTCGCCGCCCAGGACGTGGCCGGCAGCCGTGCCCAACTGCAAAAGGAAGCCGAAAAGCTCAAGGGCCGCGTTCATCGCACGCAGCTCATCGAGCACGATCAGTTCAACGTCAGCGCCGTGTTCGATTTCGACGTCAGCGCCAAGGACCGGCTCGCCGTCGACGAAATCCTGCGCACGCTCGGCGTCGTGACCTCACGCTCGAATGCCGAGGCGGACCTCAAGGCCGATGTGACCGACCTGCGCGTCGGCTATCGGCTCACGCTCAAGAATCTGACGAGCATTCCGCCGCGCGACACCTACACGATCAACATCGCCGCCCAGGACGTGCCCGCTGCCCATCTTTCGCTGCAAAAGGAAGCTGCCCGGCTCAAGGGGCGCGTACTGCACACGCAGCTTCTGGAGCAGGACCGCTTCAACGTCGCCGCTGTGTTCCATTTCGACGTCGGCGCCGAGCATCGCGTGGAAGTTGACAACCTACTCAAGCTGATGGGCGTCACGCTGTCGCGCACCAATGCCCAGGCGGGCCCGAAGGACGACGCGACGGACCTCAAGGTCGGCTATCGGCTCACGCTCAAAAACGTCACCAGCATTCCGCCACGCGACATCTTCACGATCCACGTCGCCTCGCAAGACGTGGCGGCCAACCATCGCAAGCTCTTCGAAGAGGTGACGCGTCTCAAAGGCCGCGTCCACAAGACGCAGCTCAACGAACAGGACCGCTTCAATGTCTCGGCCGAGTTCGATTTCGACGTGAACGCGACCGACCGCGCCGCCATCGACGAACTCATCAAGGCCTCGGGAGCCACGACTTCGCGCACCAACGCCCAGGCCGGCCCCAAGGACGAAGCGACGGACCTCAAGGTCGGCTATCGGCTCACGCTCAAGAACGTCGCCGGCGCCGAGCCGCGCGAAAAGACAGCCATGCAGATCCAGGTCAGCGATGTCAATCAGCATGTCCTCGAGTTCAAAAATGCCGTGCAGGCCGTCAAGGGGCGCGTCATCGATTCAAAGTTCGATCGTCACGAGAACGGCAAGATCGAGGCGTTCATCGTCTTCGAGGTGCCGCTCTCGGCGCAGGACAACCTCGTCCGGCAATTCCGCGCGGCGGGCTACGTCGAAAAGCATCAGACCTCACCCAACAAGCAAGTGCCCGAGAACGAGCTGTCCACGGCCCATCTCATCGTGAAGCTGACGACGGCGGGGCCGATCATGCCGCCCGATGCCGGCGTGGGCGAGCGTTTTGGCCGCGGGCTTTACCTGGCTATGTGGGTGTTTACGTGGTGCCTCAACGTGATCCTGATGGGCCTGGCGATTGCCTTGCCGATGCTCTTCGTGATCTGGGTTATCGTCAAGGGAGTTTGGGTCCTGGTGTGGCTGTTCACAGGCCCAAAGGCGAACATCAAGACCGTTGAACTGGTAGCAACACCCGCGCCGGTGAAGCCGGCAGCGATGGGAAGCGAAACGAAACCGGGCGGGGCGTAAAGCGAACGGCAGGAAATAGCATGGCGGTTCGTCCCGTTTCATGGCACAGGCATCGCGATTGTGCCACGAGTGTGGTATCGTCCGTCGCTCGACCAAAGCCTGGTCAGAAATCCGTTCCAAAATCGCAATAATCGGGAGGACGAGGCGTCCGCCAGCGGATAATTGACTTATGCCAATACGTTGTCTACACTCAAGTTAGGAGGACACTCCGGTGGCGCGCTTGATCGACCCAGATCGGCTGGCGGCCTACCTCGACGCGCTCGGCAACTGGTCCTTCACGGACTACGTCCAGTTCAATCTGACTGAACACGCACAACGATGGATTGAACGAGAACTGGGCTACATCACGAAAAAAGACATCGGCCGGTTGATGCATGAGTATGTCGCGGCCGGCGGAGAAATTGACGAAGTCCGAGAGCGTCGCGAGAATTACGAAAAAGAGCACGAATTCCATCATGACCTGCGTTTGACGATCCACGCTAAACGACTCTACGTCGAAACCCGATTGCATCTTGAACTTCCCTTCGTTCCAGATGAACCCTGGATTGAGGTGGTGAATATTCATGATTGGTAATCACGAAAAGCCAACAAAACGGCCGAAAGGCGGCGAGCGGCCCTTTCCTTGGCCTTGCCGTCATTGTGGCAAGCTCGAAGTCGTCATGGGCGTTGCGCGCTACGATGCCGAGATCCAGCATGATGGGCGCATTCATTCGTTCACGATCCCGGAACTGCACCTGCCGATATGTCGTGCTTGCGGGGAAAAAGTCTTCACGGAAAAAATGGACGGCCAGATAGGCGCCGCGCTGCGCGCCCATCTGCATCTACTCTCTCCCAAGGAAATCCGTGCCGGGCTTGAGCGGCTGAACATGACGCAAGAGGAAGCGGCCGACCGCCTGGGAATCGCCGAAGCCACGCTGTCGCACTGGCTAACCGACACGCAACTCCAATCGCGCGCCCTGGACAACCTGTTGCGAGTTTTTTTCGCTATCCCGGAGGTGCGCGCGGTGCTTCACGGTGAGCCAAGACCCGCCGCATAAATGCGCGCAACGGCCGTCAACTACCTCGCTTTAATGCACGAGCATGAAATCGCGGCTATTGAGCAGCACCCAGAACAGATCCTGCACCGCCTCGGCACGGCGTTCGGCGTGCGTCTTGAGATACTCGACCGCGACCTTCGACTCCGCTGCGCTCGGATGGCGGGCGATTGACCATAGGTACAAATCCGTAACCACCTCCGCATCGGTCTTCTTCTCACGCGTCAACAGAGCCGCCCGGCCAGCCGGATTAGCGACACGGCCTTGAATGCTCTTGGAGTTGATGAAGTGCAGCGCTTGCAGCATGTTCGAGCCGTTGTCGCGCTCGCACTCGCATGCTTCCATGCGCTGTGATTTGCCGAACAGACGCAGGAAGGCGTTCTCGCTGTTGGCGTCGGGAAGCTGGGCCGCCCGGAAGCCCGCGGGAACGCCGGGGAAGTTCTCGCCGACCGCGGTCGCCTGGATCAGCGTGTCCATCAGAGCCTCGGCCGGGATGCGGCGCGGGATGGTGTGCGAAAAATTTTGCTGGTCGTGCTTGTTCGACGCGTTGGGGCTGCTCGAACGCTGATACGTTTGCGAGGTCGTGATCCGCTTGATCAGATGGCGCACGTCGAACTTGGCGTCGATGAAGTCCTTGGTCAAGGCATCGAGCAGCTCCGGGTTAATTGGCGGATTCGTGCTGCGCACGTCATCGACTGGATCGATGATGCCGCGGTGGAAGAAATAGCTCCAGTAGCGGTTGACCATGCCGCGCGCGAAGAACGTATTCTTCGGCGCCGTCAACCACTTGGCGTAGGCGTCACGGCGATCGGCGTTGGCGGCGAGCTTGGGCTCCTCGCCGCCCAGGAAGCGCGGCGGCTGCGGTTTGCCGGCGCGCGGGTTGTTGGCGTTGCCGGCGGCCAGGTTTAGCTGGATGAACTTCATGTTCGCTACCCCCTGCGGGGCGCGCGTGTCGTTCTTCACGCTGACCTGGTTAAACAGGCTCGCCAGGCCAAAGTAGTCGGCCTGGGTCCAGTTTTCCATCGGATGGCTGTGGCAGCGAGCGCACAGCATGCGTACGCCGCAAAAGACCTGCGTGGCGCGTTCGAGCGTGTCGTTGGTGTCCTTCGAGATCGCGAAGTAGACGCTGGCCGGGTCGTCGATGGCGCCGCCGCGCGCGGTCAAGACCTTGCGAGCGAAATCGTCCATCGGCATGTTCGAAGCGACCGCGCCGCGGATCCACTCGCGAAAGAGATAGACCGAGTTCGCGTTGGCGGACGTGCGCGAGTTCTGCAACAGATCGCCCCACTTGAGCGACCATTGATCGACGTATTCGGGCCGCTCGAAAAGCGCGTCGATGATCTTGTCGCGCTTCGCCGCGTTCTTGTCGGCAAGAAACGCCCTGATCTCGTCGGGGCGCGGCTGGATGCCGATCATATCGAGATAGACGCGGCGCAGGAACTCTTCATCCGAAGCCACGACCGACGGCGTGATCTTGAGCCGATTGAGCTTTGCAACGACGTGCTTGTCGATGACGTGATCCTGCGGCACGGGCGTCGGCGTAAACTTGCCGTCGGACTTGAGCACGATGACCCCAGTCGCCGAGAAGACGCGCTCGAAACGGGCCACGATGGCCGTCTCGCCCGAATCGCCGGCCGTGACGATCGCGTCGTCGTCGATGTCAGCGAACTGCGTGTTGTTCGCGGAGAGCACGGCGAGGCGCGTCACGTCGCGCGAGGTCCCATTGTCGTACTCGGCAATGAGCTGCAGCCGATGCTTCTGCCCGGGCTTCAAGATGAGTTTGTCGGGCACAAGGCGAACGGAAACGACCTCGGCCTTGTCCGCGAGATCGCCGGGGGCGCCTTGCTGGACCCAACGCGTCAGAATCTCGTACGACAGCGACTTGCGGCCAAAACGCACGCCGCCTTCGTGAGCGACATCACCGACCGGCTTCGACGCGATCAAGCTGGCCTCGGGCGATTGGAAATTGACGCGCCGGCTTTGCGATTCCTTGGTGATAGCGGTGAAATCCGGGTCCGGGTCCGCGCCGCGCAAAGAAAGCTTGAAGCCATTGCGGCCCAGCGAATAGCCATGGCAGCCGCCGCTGTTGCAGGCGCCGCGCGACAGCACAGGCATCACTTCATGGCGAAAGCTCATGGCCGGCTCGGTCGCGGGAAGCTGGATCTTCACGGCGACAGTTTTCATGACACCAGCGATCGAGACGGTGACTTGCGTCTGCCCGTTCGCGATGGGACGCACCCAACCTTCGCCATCGACGATTGCGACTTTCGGATCGGCACTCGCGTACTTCGCCTGCGTGCGCAGGTCGAGCGTGTAGCCTTCGCCCGACGCGCCGAGCACCTGGAGAGCGTACGGGTGGCGGTGGTGCTTGATTTCGATCGCGGTGGGCGGCACCGTGATGGAACCGGGCACCGGAACGTCTTGAGCGGAGCTGAGCGAAGCCGTTGCTACCAATAAAAACAGCGAAGCGAATCGACGAAGCATCATGGCTTATTCCTTCACTTGATGGGCGCTTGGATTACGAATGTTACTTCGACTTCCCGGCTGCGCACACGCACATTGGGAACCTTGCCGTCCGGAGCATATGAACCCGAGAGCTTGACGCCCTTGATTTCGCCAGGCGCAATCGTGGGCGGGAACGTCACGTTGACGACAAAATCGGTCGCATCCGCCTTGACCGTGACGGCGTCCGCCTTCGCGCCAGCGGGCAGGCCGGTCAAGGCGATGGCGATGTCCGCTTTGAGTCCCTCACGACGTTCGACCTTGCCGGCGATCTTGACGCTGCCGCCCTTCTTCGGATCGAACGGCGTCTCGATCCGCTCCGGCCCGGCCAGCTTCAGTGCGAGCGGCAGGACGACCGCCATGCGCCGCACGGGGGTATACGCGGTCGCGAGCACTTTCTTCGCGGGGTCGAGCAATTCGGCCAGCACTGTCACGTCGTAAGTCGGCGCGGACAGGTCCGGCGGCACAAGCATGGTGACGTCGCCGGTTGTTACGGTCGCGGCCAGTTCGCCCAGTTTGTCTTGCCGCAGCGCCTTGTTCGGATCGGGCACGTTGTTGAGCAGCGGCGTATTCTGGCTGGTGACGAGCGTGAGTTTGACGGTGTTCTTACTCATCGGCCGAGTCAGCTTGACCGGAAGCAACAACCGGCTCGCGGGGACAACGGCGGCGGTTTCGGGCAGTTCGCGCCAATCGACGGCGAAATCTCCCGCCGCTTCATTCGTCGGCGCGAGTGCGATCTCGGCGGCCAACCAGGGCTGCAAGCGTTCGAGCGGATGCCCTTTGATGCCGACGACTTGCTCGGCGCCGTCTTTTGTTCTTCCTCGCAACGACGTTACGCTGGCGTCGAGAAAGGCGTCGCTGCGTTCGATGGTGACGAGCGTGCCATCCGCGCCTTCAGGAATCGTCGTCCCTGTCAGCTTGACGCCGGGCATTTGCAGCGAAGGCGCGAGGTCGATCTTACCCAGGTAACCGCCGCGGCGGTCGGCCTGCACCGGCACGATCGTGCGGCCGCCGATCGGCAAGGAGATGCGCTGGGCGGTCGTCGTCAGCTTGAAGTTGTCCTTGGCAGCGAACTGCGGTTCGATGACGAGGCGGTAGGCGCCGCTTGGCCCGCCGCGTCCTTGGGCATCGTCGATGCCGACGATGATCGCCGTCACCTTGTCGGGGACGGTGTATTCCAAGACGGGATCGAGCGTGCCGGGCGCATCCTCGGCGCGGACGAGCTGGACGCCTTGCTCATTGCGAACCACGAGCGCGCAATCGATTGGCGAACCGATGCGTTCGGCGAAGACTTCTAGCTTCACTTTGCTGCCGGGCGTCACGGCGACGCGATAGCGATCTTCCTCATACGGCGTCGTCAATCGGCCGCTGACTCCCGCCAGGCCCACGGCGATCTCTTGCAGCTTCT
Organism: Planctomycetia bacterium; assembly: GCA_005799265.1. GTDB lineage: Bacteria > Planctomycetota > Planctomycetia > Gemmatales > Gemmataceae > SIAQ01. Next base: position 21,908 of record SYHD01000203.1, read on the forward strand.
CTTTCGCGGCCGCTTCGATGTACTCGGCATGAGAGCTGATCATGACGAAAGGACGCGGCCCGCTCCACACGCCTGCCTTTGGAAAGGACAACGGCAGGAAACCAGGATTTGCCGGCGCCTTGATCGCCTCCGTGAAACCGGTCGCAGTGATCGTGACGGCTTGATTCTTGGCGACCACGGACGGAAATACCTGATCGACTCGCGACCACTCGCCGATTCGTAGCCGATAGAACGACGGGGCCACCGCAGCGTACTCTGCGTCGTGCAGCGTGACCGAATAGCTGCCGTCTTCTGGCAAGATCGCCTCGAGGCGGCAATCGCCGAAAAGCGCGGGCGTGCCCCAGACCCACGCGAGCTGCAGCTTCCTAGCGTTGTAAAGATGCACGACGGGACGCAGCTTGGCGCCGAGGCGCTGTGCTTCGACTTCGACCATGACTCGCTGTTTCGCCTTGCCCTGGAACTTAGCCTCAACGACGGCGGCCCCCGCAAGCGTGCCGTGCACGGCGACGGGAAGTTGCTGAATCGGGTCCGCGCTCGTTTGCTGTGCGATGCGATCGACGCCGATGAGCGTCGGCAGACTGACGCCCCCTTCCGTGACGAGGCGCAGGTGATAGTAGCCCGGTGAAACGTCGTCGCCGAGCGTCACGTCAAACGTCGCCTTCTTGTCGGTTGAATTCGGTTTGAGTGTCTGCGTGACGTTGAACGGCAGCAGCAGGCGCGGCGTCTTGCCGAGATCGTCGCCGTCGATGGTGAGCGTGGTCGTGCCGCCGATTTTGATGCCGCGAATGTCGAGCGCACGGACGGCGGGCTCCGCGGCCCAGAGCGCGGAGCCGAGAGCCCACAGATGGAGCGCTATCCAGAAACGCCATGGCGAAATCGAACTTCGCAGCACGTGAAATACCTCGGGTTGGCCAAATAATCCAATTCGTTTGCCGAGCACGGCCAAAAATGAAAGGCGGTCAGTGACCCCGATGGCATCAGAGCCCGAAACGTGAACGAGGGTTTTTAGCTGAATCCCTCGCTTACGCTTCGGGCTCTGACATCGCCAAATCAACGACTCGTCGCACTAAAACAACTGCGGAATCGGCTGTGCTTCAACCAGGCGCACGGGCCGTTCACCGGGGCCGGGCATCGTCGTCGCGTCGAGATTGATGCCCATGCCGTGGTAGATCGACGCGAGCACTTGCGGGGGTTCGATCGGATTGTCGTGTGGGCGGGAGCCGATGCGATCGGTGGCGCCGATGACCTGCCCGCCACGGAAGTTGCCGCCGGCGACGAAGTTGGTCCACGCTTGCGGATAGTGATCGCGTCCGCCGCGGCCGTTCAAACGCGGTGTACGACCGAACTCGCTCAGGACCGCAACGACCGTCTCTTGCAGCAAGCCGCGCTGTTCGAGATCGTCGAGCAGGGCCGTGAACGCCCAGTCGAACTGCGGGCACAGATGGCGTTCGTAGTCGAGGTAGGTGTTGTTCAGGCCACCGCCGTCGGCGTGCATGTCCCAGCAGGTTTGGCCGAAGACGGTGTCGAAATGGTTGACCGTCACGTAACGCACACCGCCCTCGATCAGGCGACGCGCCATCAGACAGCTTTGGCCGAAGGTGTTGCGGCCATAACGATCACGCGTCCGGTCGGTTTCGATGCCGAGGTTGAACGCGTCACGCGCTCGCTGCGACGTCAACAAGCGGAAGGCGCGGTTGTACGAGCTGTCGTGCATCTGCGTGGAGTGCGATTCGGTGCGGCGTTGCAGATCGTCGAGTTGGCCGAGCAATTCGCGGCGTGCGTCGAGGCGCGAAGCCGACATGCCGGCGGGCACTTCGAGATCGCCGACGCGGAAGTTCGGCGCGGCGGGGTCGCTGTTGAGGAAGAACGGCTCGTGGGCGCTGCCGACGTGGGCGGCGGTCTGGCCGTGCAGGTTGCCCGCGCCGGTGTTGCCGATCGGGCCTGGCAGGATCACGTTGGCTGGCAACTCGCTGCGCTGACCGAAGACGCGCGACACCACGCTGCCGACGTGTGGCTTCATGCTGTCGGCGTTGAAGTCGTGGCCGGTCATCATCCAGCGCTGGCCGTTCTCGTGCGTTGCGCCGGTGCGATGGTGCAGGCTGCGGATCAGCGAGACCTTGTCCATCTTCCGCGCCATCAGCGGGAAGTGCTCGCAGATCTGGATACCGTTGACATTGGTGCGGATCGGCGCGTACTTGCCGCGCACTTCTGAGGGGGCGTCGGGCTTCATGTCCCACGTGTCAATATGACCGGGGGAGCCGACGAGGAAGAGCGTAATGCAATTCTTTATGCGTCCGCCACTCGTCGAGCCAGACGCTTCGAGCTTCAAGAGGTCGGGCAGCCACAATCCGGCCATGCCCGCGACGCCGACTTGCAGGAAAGCACGCCGCGAGACACCCGAACAGAGATCGACTTTTTCGTTGCCGATATTCAGCATGGTATGGTCCCCAGTTTAGCCCGGCCTCGCAGAGGCGGGCGGCCGCTGCGCACGCGCACCCGCCTCTGCGAGGCGGGGCTAAACGTTACTAGATGGTGTAGGTCACGCGGTTGGAGATATCGATGAAGCGGCTCTGAGTGAATTCGCCCTGCGGGTTCTTGGCGTAATTGACGTAGCGCCATAATTGCAGCACTACCGAATACTCGCCCGGCGCGGTATCCACGTGCTGGTACGCCAGATCGGCCCGCGCGTTGACGACGGCCACGACCTGCCCGTTGCGCTTGATCTCCCATTGCAGGCGCAGACCCCAGTCGTTCGTCACTTCGCTGCGAATGAGCCGTCGGCCTTCGAGCCGAATCGTCGCTTGCGGCGTGCCTTCAAATCGTTGTTCCATACCCCCCCCTTGAACGGACAAAAGTGAAACAGTTTGGCGGGAACCGATCACCCAGCTGAAAAGTAACACCCAACTAGTTTATCGGCTTATGCTTCCGACATTCTAATCAATGCGGGCGTGGGCACAAGAGAAAAATGGAAAAAGTTACCGTTTGATTGGCGATCCGCTCAGAACACCACGAGCTGATACCAGAGCCATCTCACCGAAATTACCAATTCGATCTGTGTGACGCCTATGGCGTAGTAGTGCCACCATCGCATCGCCGTGAACGCAATTCAACAACGGGAATGCCGACGCGCACGCCTTTCGCCTTTTTCCTTGGCGACACTCCCGCGATTGCGAATAATCTAACATCTTGAAAGCCCATCAGCCCGGCGAACCAAACCCGGCACGTCCAACGGCGTCAAGACGGTGATTCAATCCGGACGTGTGGAGAAACCCATGAGCGACCTGGCATCAATAACGCTGCCCGACGTGCGCGTCACCTCGGAGCAACACCAGGCCATTCTGAAAACCTATGACACCGGCCTATACATGCAGGCCTATCGCCTGGCCGAGCAGATCGGACCTTTGCATCTGTGGCGCGGCACGCCAGCACGCGTACTGGCGGGACGGATGGCGGGCAACCTGGGCTCAACGCGCATGGCCAGCTGGCACTTCATCCATGCCTGGCGCAAAGACCGTAAGAACCCCGAAGCTCTCTGGTTTTTCGCACGTTACCTGCTTACTGCGCGTGGTCCGTTGGCAGCCTGGAAGTTCGTGCAAGGCCGGCCATTCCCCGCCGACGCGTCCAAGGAGCTTCGCTCGCATTGGTGCTCCCAGCACGCGGCGATTCTCGGCCCGCTGCGCGATTTCGACGCCGCCGAGGATTGGCTGCGCCGCGCCGAGACGATCGGTGTCGAGCCTTGGACGTGCCTCGAATGGGCCATGCTCTACTCTCAGCAAGATCGCCCCGAAGACGCGGAAAAGGCCGCGCGTCGGGCGCTCGAATTGCAGCCGTGGTATCACCCCGCGGTGCAGTGGGTCGCCCATTTTCTCGTGCAGAAGGAACGCGACCAGGAAGCCATCGCGCTCTTGACTGAGGGTACGCGGAAGCTCGAAAGCAGCGCTCTCTTCGGGCAACTTGCCAACCTGCAAATGGAGCTCAAACGCTTCGACGAGGCCGCTCAAAGTCTGGACGAATTCGAGCGTCTTTCGCCGCTCCTGGACAAGGACCAGAAGAAATGGCTCAACGCGCGGCGTTGCGATCTATGCTGCCATCGCGGCGAGTATGACAAGGCGCTCGCACACGCCACACAGGTGAAAGGGAAGTTCTACGAGGAGCTCGTGACGCGCCTGGGCAATCGCATCGCCCCCCAAGGCTCCCCGCGCCCCGCCACGTTAGCCGGACGCGCAAGCGACGGGCTCGACGATCCGTCGCTTGCGCGTCCGGCTAACAGGGGAGAGGTGAGGGGGCCGCGCGTCGAATTGCCCATCGGCTTCGTGCAGCAGCATCACAAGACCTGCGCCCCCGCGACCTTGACGTCGATCGCCAAGTTCTGGTCGATGCCCGCGGAGCACGTCGAAGTCGCCGAGGAGATCGCCTACTACGGCACGCCGGCGCACGCCGAGCGCAAGTGGGCCGAGGACCACGGCTGGCACGCGAAATCGTTTACCTGCACTTGGGACGCCACGGTCGCCTTGATCGACGCCGGCATCCCGTTCACTCTGGCGACCACGGAAGTTTCGTCCGCGCACCTGCAAGCGATCGTCGGCTATGACTCCGTGCGCCGCACCCTCATCGTGCGTGATCCGGGCGAACGGCACAAGATCGAGTTGTCCTTCGCTCTCATGCTCGACCGCTATCGCTCGACCGGACCGCGCGGCATGGCGTTGGTTCCACTTGCCCAGAAGGAAAAGCTCGACGCCATTAGCTTGCCCGACGAGGCGATGTACGAACACCTGCATCGCTTCGACCTGGCGTTGGTTGGACATTGCCGTGCCGAGGCAGAGAAGCAGACGCGCGCGATGGCCGTCCTTCGGCCAGGGCATTTCTTGACGCTGCACGCGCGCCGGTTTCTCGCATACTACGATGCCGATTTGCCGCAAGAACTTCTGTGCGTCGAACAGCTCCTGACGCTGTTTCCGAGCGATTTGCGTTTGCAACTGGATCGCGCCTACTGTCTCAGCGTGCTCGGCCGGCGCGAAGAACGCCTGGAGCTGCTCAGACGGCTGTCCGAACAGAAAGAGACCGATCCGGCTTGCTGGCAGTTGTACGCGCAGGAACTGTCCGCCGACGCGCGGCGCAACCCGGAAACACTTTACCTGCTCAAAAAGGCGGTGCGAGCGACGCCGCCGGGCGCCCCGCTGCAAGGACGCTTGTTGGACACTCTGGCAAGAATCCGCTGGAACCATCACGACTTCGACGAGGCGATGAAACTACACCATTTCGCGACCTGCGTCGATGACAAGGACGAGTATCTGGCCCAGAACTACTTCATGTCCGCGCTGGCGCGAGGACAAACCGACATGGTCTTGAGCTTCTTGCAACATCGCTTCAAGCGCTTCGGCGCCAAGTCGAGCCTGCCCGCGCGAACTCTCTATTGGGCATACATGCAGATGGAGCGCCGCGCCGAGGCGTTCGAAACGCTCGACGAAGCGATCCGCTTGCGCCCCGAGGACGGCGAATTGCTGACCTATGTGGGTGAAGCCCACATGTATCGCGGGGAGTTCGAGCAGGCCGAGGCAACTCTCGCCAGGGCCGACGGCGTCTCCAAGCCAGCGGCGCGGCTGCGCAGTCTGGCCTACCTCGCGTTCAATCAGGATCAACGCGTCAAGGCACGCGATCTCTGGGCGGAGGTGATCAAGATCGAGCCGCTTGCCGAGGACGCCCACCAGATCTACGCCCTCCTGCTAGGGGAAAAAGAGGAACGTGCCGAGGCCGTCAAGCATCTCACGGATGCGTGCGCGCGTTTCCCGCACCATTTTGGCCTGACGCGCATGCTCTACGCTTGGCACGCCGAGGACGGTCCCGCCGCCCGTGAGCCGATTCTCAAGAGACTGATCGACATTCACCCCGCCGACATTTGGGTGCGCATCGAATACGCTTACAATCTGGCCGATCAGGATCGCTTCGAAGAGGGATTTCAGCAGCTAGAGGAGGGGGAGCGACTCGATCCGAGCAATCCCGGCGTCTGGTTCGCGCGAGGCATTCTCTTCGGACGGAACAAGCGGATCGAAGACGCACAGTACGCTTGCCGCGAGGCCATACGCCGCAATGTCGATTTCGAGGCGCCGATCCACGAACTGCTGCGCCTGTGCGAGAATCTACAAGATCGTCGAGAAACGGTCGCGTTCGTCGTGGCCGAACTGCTTCGGCAAACGACGTTCGGCAACGGCCTGGTCGCCTTACACGCGGCCGCTCAGCCGAATTTCCCACCCGACGAACTGTTCGCGAGCCTGCGCCGTGTTCGCGACGCGCGCCCGGAACTCTGGCAGGCCTGGAGTTCCGTGACGCGCCAGCTCGGCTACGCCAACCGCGACGAGGAAAGCCTCAGCCAGGCGCAGATGGCCGTGCAACGATTCCCGGCCAATTTCGCTCTCTGGCTCGACCTGGCCGAACGGCAACGGCACGTCGATACTGAAGCGGAGTTGCAGTCCTTGCGCCGCGCCGTGGAATTGGCGCCAGGCAACGACCTGGCCGTGCGCAGATTGGCCGAAGCTCTCGAACGCGCCAACCAGACTGACCAGGCCAAGAAAATGTACGAGCAAGCCATCCGCCGGGCGCCGCTCGTTCCCTACGCCCATGTTGACTACGCCGACCTCCTGGCACGCCTTCACGACTACGACGGGGCGATCAAGCAGGCTCGGCACGCCTTGAAGATCGATCCCTGGTTCGAGGAAGCCTGGAACCGATTGCGCAACTGGTACGTCCTGTTCGCCCGCTTCGACGACCTGATTGAACTGGCCCGCGCGGGAACCAAGAAACTGCCCGGCGACATGCGCACCTGGAACCGCCTCGCCCAGGCCTACCAGGCGAAAGCCCCGCAAGCCAACAACGACGAGGAAAAGAAACGCATCGACGATTGCACGCGCGCCTACGATGAGGCCCTCAAACGTAATCCCTATGCGTGTCACATTCATGACTTCAAGGCGGAGATGCTCGCGAAGGCCCAACGCTTTGACGAGGCTCGCCAGGCATGCAATCCCCCGGCCTGGAAAGGCAAGCCGCCTCTGGAACTGCGCGTGCGGTCCATCTGGGTCGAGGCCCAGGAACAGGATTTCGATGCCGCCAAAAAACAAATGGTGGCGCTGCTCCGGGAGGACCCTTCGTACGACCTGGGCTGGAACATGCTCGTCGATTGGTCCTTCGCCTCGCAGGATTACCACGATTATCTGGCCGCCGCGGGGAACATGCTCCGCGCGCAGCCGCAGTCGGCAATCGCCTTTACCTACCGCGGCGAAGCGCGCCTGCGCATGGAGGAACGCGACGCCGGCATCGAAGACCTGAAAAACGCTTATCGCAAAGATCCATGCAACATCTTCACAAGCCACCTCCTATTTGATGAACTGCTCACCGACAACAATCTCGCCGGCGCAGAGGCTATCCTTCTGGCCATGAAGCAGAACCTCTTTTACCACCATGTCGAGGCGCGCGCGGTTCAGTTGGCCCTGAAAAAGGAAAACAAGGAAGCGGCCAGCGCCGAGTTCACACGCATGTGCGAATCGCCGTTCACTCTGCCGTCGTCACTCGATTTCGCCGTGCGCGCATTCGATCAAGCGAACTGGAAAGACGCCGCCGACCGGGCCATCCACAATGCCATGCAGAAGCCCAATTGGAACCTCCATCTGGCCATGCTCTACGCCAGCGGCTGGAACCCAAATCTCGCCAACGATCTACCCGATCGCATCGCCGCCCTCGACCGCGCCCTCGAACGGCAACCCGAAGCGTTCGTGTTCCTCGACCTCAAGGCGAACATGCTCACGAACGGCAACCAATTCGAGCTCGCCTGGCAAGTCTGTCAGTCGAAGACCTTCCCGCAGGATGAGGTCGCCCTGCAAGGCCGGGCCGCCTGGGTCATGTATCGCTCCGGCAACGGCCACGACGCCATCGCCAAGATGAAAGAGTTAGTCCGCGACCATCCGAAATATATGTGGGGCTGGTATCAACTCGCGGAATGGTACGGCCAGCAGCAAGCGTGGGTCGATTGCCTCACCGTGGCCGAGACGCTCGTGCATCTGGCGCCGCGCGATCCGGCCGGCTTCTTTCATCGCGGCTGGGCCAAGCAAAACCTCGGCGATCTGCAAGCCGCGCGTGCCGATTTCGCCCACGCCTTGGATTTGGCGCCGAGTTACGTCTTCGCCGCCTGGCAGCTCTTCGACTTGCACATCCGCAATTCGGAGTGGCGCAAGGCCGAGAGGATTCTCGAAAAGGTCCAGAAGCACGCCGACAAGGGGGATTGGGCCCTGCGCAAAGTCGAGATGCTCGTCTACCAAAACCGCAAGGCAACGTTCCCCGCCGAGTTCGAGAATCTCCTGCGCAACTCGGCCAAGAACCCGTGGCTCATCGACCAATCGCTCCAGTTCCTGATCGAGGCCGGCTGGTGGGCCGATGCCGAGGAAGTGCTGCACAAGTGCCTCGACCTCGGTACGCACATATGCGATCCGTGGGTGCGCCTACGCGTCAATATGGGCGATCGCTCGGTCGGCCGAGACATCCAGAACATGTCCGAGCGCCGCCCCGAACGAACCAACTGTGTCGCCGCCTACGCCATCGAGCTGGCCGATGCAAAAAATCCGCACCGCTTACAGGACTTGCACAACTGGATCAACGAAGAGGAGGACGGCCTGCGCGCCGATACGCCGTCCTGGGCGAAAGTCGGCATCGCCCTCTACGTCGCGCAAGATTGGACCGGCCTGTGCGAATGGATGTCCGATTGGCCCGATCACGACAAGGCCACGCCCGGCCAGCTGTTGCCGCTCGTCAAGGCGTTGCGTGCCATCGATCGCATCGAGTCGGCCCGCAAGGTCAGCGGGTACGCCCTGACCAAGCTCAACCCCGATTTCGCCAATGCCTACCACAAAGTCTGGCTGATATACGATCAGGCCATGAACGGCGAGGTGCTGCCGGTGCAGCGTTATCTGGAAACGTCCGACCTGGGCGGCTTCGACGGCTACCACCAGATGATCGCCGCCATGGTGCGTGCCTTGTGGTTGGCGCACACCGACAAGGACAACGGCTTCGCCCTCGCCCGCCAGGTGCTGGTGGACGCCGCTACCTGGGCCCAGCCAACCGTCCACGACCCGGCCCTTGCCAAGAGCTACCACGCCTGCGTCGCCGAGGTGGCTGCGTTGTGCGGTACCCTCAGCGCCAAGCTGTGGCGCATGTGGCGCTGGCTCTTCCCCAAGCTGCCGCAGATGCCGAAGCCGACTGGCCAGTAGGCGTAGACGGAGGGAGACGCGAATGGTACGTCTGTTATGGGTAGGCCTCGCCAGTGGAGCCATGTTGATCCTGGGTTTCGCTGGGAACCTTTGGTTTAGCCCATCGGGGACCGGCGAATATCGGCGTTCGCCTGACGGCCGCTTCACGGCACACGCCTTCAACATGACGCGCGGCACCTTCATCAGCGGCCGTGTCGCTTACATCGAATTACTCGTCATCGAATCGACCAGTGAGCGCGAAATTTGGCGGACCCATTACTTCCATCATGCGGACGACGTTCCCAGTTACGGCGATCGCTCGCAAGCGCCATTCATCCGCTGGGCTGCTGACTCCTCATCGGTAGTCATCCCAGTCGGTGGTGGTAGGCAGATCACGATACCGCTGCCATAGCCACGACACATTGCCATGGAGAAAGATGTTGTAGAATGGGGAATAGATCAGAGCGCGTCCGAGGAAAAACACATGAGTCAGACCTTGACCATTTCCGACGATCTCTACAGTCGACTTCAGGCGGCCGCGCGCCAGCGTGGTCTCACCAACGTGGAACAACTTCTGGAGACCTGGCCCAACGCGGATGCCGATCTCGCTCGCTTCGAGACGCTGGTCCGGCAATGGAAAGAAGAAACCTCGCATCATTCGAATATCGGCAAGAGGGCATTACATCCGGCCTATCAGGAGATTATCGGCATGGGACACGCCGCCGTCCCGCTCCTCCTGGCGGAATTACGCCGGGAACCAGACGACTGGTTCTGGGCGTTGCACGCGATCACCGGCGCTGACCCGGTTCCCGCCGAGAACCGCGGCGACCTCCGCAGCATGGTGCAAGCCTGGCTAGCATGGGGATCAAGACTGGGCTACATGGCATGAGCGAAAACCTCAAACACATTGAAGAAATTTTCCCCAACCTCGCGCTCGCCGGCTACGCTCCCAAGAGCGATCCAACTCCCGTTTACAACTGCATCGCCTACGCTGCCGGGGACGAAACGCGGCGCTGGGCGGGGTTTCGCGAATTGGGTTATCATTGGCCGGAGAACGCACAGGAAGGCCTTTCCCTCGATGCCTTGATTAGCGCCTTTCATCAATTAGGCTATTCCGTATGCGACACCGATTCTCTCGAGCAAGAATTCGAGAAGGTTGTTTTGTATGCAGACGAACAGGGGTTGTGGACCCATGCGGCCAAGCAATGCGAGGACGGCCAATGGACGAGCAAACTCGGCAATCTTGAGGACATCATTCACAAGACTCCCATCGCGGTGGCGGGGTGCGATCCGGCATACGGTCGCAACGCTTGTTTCATGAAGCGACAAAGGGCGCCGCTCCCGTGACACGGACTTTTCGTGACCTGTTGGTTTCGGCAGCATTCGATTTTTTCCTTGCGTTCCATCCACTTTCGCCCTTACACTCACACTGGACAAGGCATCGCTCATATCACGTCATCTATGAGGGGATTCCCCATGAAACCCGTTTCGTTTCTGCGCAGTGCCATTCTCGCAGGTGTGTTCCTCCTCGCCTTCGCCAAAGCATCGGCTCTACGCGCCGATCCACCGAAGATCCTGGAGTTTCGCACCCAGGAGGTCAATCAAAAGCTGTACTTCCACCTGCGCCTGGAACGTCCCGCCGACATGACACGCGCGGAGCTACGGCTGCGGCGCTGGGGTTGGGACCCATTCAACATGGACTTTACCGAGCCGTCGCTGCGGCCGCGCTTCGTGCCGCAAGACGCCGGCGCACGCCTTGTCTACACCCGCGAACGCATGGAGGAGGGCTTCGATCCGCGCTTTGATTTCAAGGACAAGGAAAAATTCGATCCGAAGGACGACAAGGATCCGCCGAAGGTTGAACCTGCCAAAGACAAGGACGAGCCGAAACAGGACCCCGGCGAAAAGAACGGCAAAGGCAAGGACCGCAACACCGGCGACGTCATCGAAGTCTACGGCGTCTTCACCGGCAAGAAGGCGACCGAATTCTTGCTGCTGTATCCGAAGGACTCCGGCAAGAACGAAGATCCGCGCAAGCTGTCGCTCAAGCAACTGCTCGATCGCAAGAGCCTGTGGGCCGAGGAGAAGATCACGCTCGACCCGGCCAAGGCGAAGACGGTCGCCGCGCCAAACAAGGGGCGCGACGTCAATCGGCCGATCGACGCGAACGACCTCGAAGGCAACTGGGCGTTCTGTCAGGCCCAGCACTTCGCCTTGCTGGAATCACAGACGACGGAGTTCGGCTTTTACAGCTTTGGGCGCGAGACGACGGCACGCGTCTACAAGGTACGCACGCCGCAGCCGCCGTGGCGCCCGTGGATGGGCAATCGCGGCGGCGGGCATCACATCAGCCAGCTCTACGAGGTCACCACCGGCGCGGCCGCCATCACCGAATCGCTCGCCTTGCAGCGCATGCGCGACCGCAACTTCATCGGCAATAAAGCGGAGCCGCGCACTGTGCCGATCGACAGCGTGCGCGGCGTGGACATCGACGAGCATCCGTGGGTCAAGATGATGGGCGACAAGAAGCCCGCCCCGGAGCCGCTCGCCAAGATGATCCCGCATGACAACTATTACATCACGTTCAGGACCTTTGCGAAGTTCCTCGAAACGACCGACCTGCTCGATCAGTGGGGCACGTCGATCGCCCGCGCTTACGAAGTCAATAGCCGGGACCATCGCATCAAGCAGAAGATCGAACAGCAGATCTGTTTGAAGAGCACAGGCCTGGCGCGCATCTTCGGCCCGGCGGTCATCAAGAGCCTCGCCATCACCGGTAACGATCCATACCTGCGCGAAGGGAGCGACCTGTCGATCATCTTCCAGGTTTCGAACGGGTTCCTCTTCGATGCCGGGACGACGCCGAACCTCGATGAAGCGAAGACGAAATGGGGCAAGGCGCTCGTTCAAGACAAGCAGAAGTATGCGGGCATCACCATCAACAGCTACGTCACGCCGCTGCGTGAGGTCAGCCTCTATCGTGCGTCGTTCGACGGATACCAGGTCTTCAGCAACTCCGGCGTGGCCATGCGGCGCATCATCGATGCCCATCAGAACAAGGCCAAGCGGCTCGCCGACTCGCTCGATTTCCAGTACATGCGCACGGTGTTCCGCGCCGATGACAAGGCGGAGGACGGCTTCATCTTCCTCTCCGACGCCTTCATTCGCAACCTCGTCGGCCCGCAAGTACGTATCAAAGAGCGCCGACGCCTCGAAGCGATGACCAGCCTGCACATGGTCACCTCGGGCGCCATGTACACCGCCTGGGAGACCGGCAAACCGGCGCAGAGCCACGACCATATCCTCGCGACCACCGGCATGGACCCGCGCGAGCTCTTTTCGCCGGACGGCAACGCGGTCGTCTGGAATGCGGAGCAGAAGATCGCCGTCAGCAGCTTTTTCAACACGCAGCACTTCGCGACGCCGCTCGTCGAGATCCCGATCGACAAGGTCACGCAGAACGAAGCCCGCGAATATTCGATGTTTCGCGATCAATACATGGGGCTGTGGCGGCAATTCTTCGACCCGATCGGCATCCGCCTGTCGCTGGCGAAGGATCAGGTCAAGACCGAGATTTACATCCTGCCGCTGGTGCGCACGCCGCAGTACAACGAGCTGCGCCGCGTCGCCGGCAACGGCACGATCAAACTCGATTCGTCCTTCTTCAGCGATAAAGCGCTCGTCCAGTATCTGATGCATCTCTCGCCCGACCTCTGGGACCACGGCGGCATCTTCGGCGGCGGGTTCGGCGATAGCATGATCACCGACCTGGCCCTCCGCAGCTGGCTCGGCGATTGGTTCACGGTCCGGCTCGACGACAGCCCCGTCTACGGCAAACTTCTCGAACGTCACATTCGCCGTGAGATGTTCCCAGAGGAACGCCATGACTTCATCGAGGACCTGGAGCTTGCGTTCCAGATGCCGCTCGTGATCGGCTTCGACATCCGTTCGCCGCTGATGTTCGCCGGCCTTCTCACCGGCGTTCGCAAAACGGTCGAGAACACGCTGCCCGGCGTCGTCGATTGGACGCCGCTGAAGGAGCAGTACAAGGGGGCGCATATCGTCCGCATCAAGGCCAACGGCGAACAGGCCTCCCGGCGCGGCCTCATCCGTGGCGAAGAACGCCGGCTCAACCCGGAGTTCTTTTACGCGATGATCGACGGCGGCTTCTATCTCAGCTTCCAGGAGGCCCCGATCAAGGACATCATCGACCGCAGCGTCGCTTTGAAAGAGAAAAAGGACAAGGGCGAAAAGATCGAGGTCAACACCTCGCTGCACTTCGGCCCCAAGGCGGCGGTGCAATCGAAGGAGTTGCTCAATATGTATCTCGAATGGGAGACGCATCGCCGGGCGCACACGAATAATCGCCTCTTGTACGCACTCTTCAAGAGCAACGTCGTCGGCCCGCAAGATGACAGCCCGGCCGTCGAGGCGGCGGCGCTGCAATACCTCGGCTTTGTGCCGGTCAGTCCTGATCTCGCGCCATTCCGTTATGATTTCCAAAAGGAGGAGGTCGTCAACCTGCGGCACGGGACTGTACGGCAGCCGCGCTTCGCCGGTTCCATCGACGCCGGCTCGCCCATGGCCCAGATGCTGGAGGAATTCGAGGCGATCCGCGCCGACCTGCGTTTACGCGAGGACGGCATCCATACGACGTTGACGTTTCGCAAGAACGACAAAGCGGCCATCAAGAAGGCAGTCACGCCTGATCCCAAACCAGCGGAGAAAAAAAAGAAAGCCGAAGGGAATACGAGAGTCGAGAAAAAGTTCATGATCGTACCGTGGCTGGAGGATCGCGCGATCACGATCGACGGCGACTTGACGGACTGGGACAGCTTGACTGTGCCGCCGATCGCATTGACCGCCGTGGAGGTGGGCAGGCCAAAGCGGGCGGCGGTTTCCGTGCCAAACTCGATCACCGCCTACGCGGCCTGGTGTTCCAAGGGGATTTTGCTTGCGGCCGATGCGGTGCTCGACGGCAGCGAATTCAACCAATCGTCCTGAAACATATTCGCAATGACCTGGATCTTGCTCGCCCGCCATGGGCAGCGCGTCAATGAGCCGGGCGAAAAAATGGGTGTCTACGATGTATTAGCTCTCCAGCCAACAGGAGTTTGACATGAAGGTGCTCGTTCATATCCATCTCGCGCTGGCACTGACCGGCGTCCCCGCGCTGATCTGGGCCGGCGATAACGCAGCCGAAATGACCAAGCTGCAAGGAACGTGGGCCCTCGTCTCCTTGATCGACAAGGGCAGAGCGGAGCCTGACAAGCTCGTGCAGACTCTCAAGCTCATCATTGATGGCGACAAGTACACCTACGATATCGGCGGCAAGATGTTCAACGCCACCTTCAAGCTCGATGCGGCCGCAAAGCCGTTGGCGATCGACGTCAAGTTCGACTCCGGCCCCGCCAAGGACAGGGTGATGAAGGCGATCTACGTCATCGAAGGCGATACGTTGAAGATCTGCGGCGCCGACAAGAGGCCGACGGAGTTCGAATCGACGAAGGAATCGGGCACGATCCTGTTCACGTTCAAGCGAGAGAAGAAGTGAGCCACAATAAAGCCGCGGCGCTCTTGCGCAAACATGCCCTTGGCTATCCCGAGTCAATCGAAGATTTCCCTTGGGGCCACAGCGCCTACAAGGTCCAAGGCAAGATCTTCCTCTCCGTATATCTCGATGACGACGAAGGCGTGCTCAGCCTATCCGTAAAATTACCTATTTCAAACAAGCTGGCCCTCACGCTGCCGTTCGCGGCGCCGACGCGTTACGGACTGGGCAAACACGGTTGGGTGACAGCGACCTTCAACGTGGGCGCCGACGCCCCGCTCGACATGATCCAGGAATGGGTGGACGAGAGCTTCCGCGCCGTCGCCCCCAAGCGTATCGTGGCGCAACTGGAGGGGACGCCGGCCAAGCCCACGCGCCATA
>SYHD01000204.1 GCA_005799265.1 Planctomycetia bacterium
TAGCCGGACGCGCAAGCGACGAATTCCAACAACATTCGTCGCTTGCGCGTCCGGCTAACATCCAAGCGAATGGGCGTCCGTCTCGTTAGCCGGACGCGCAAGCGACGGATTTCAACAACATCCGTTGCTTGCGCGTCCGGCCAACCGGCATGGAAGAAAGGGCTGTGACGACGGAATGCGCCGTGGCCACAGCCCTTTTCAGGTTCGCGGGAATGCGCGGACGGCAGCCTGTCACTTCCGGTTGAGGGCCGGGTTGGTCAGGTTGCGGAAGTACGTTTCGATCGATTCGCGATGGCGTGGGGACATACCTTGCGTGATTTCTTGCAGGGCACGTTCGCGTTCGCGCGGCGGCAGGCGGCCCCAATCGGCGACCAGGGCGCGGAACTTGGCCTGGTCGACAATACCCGTGCTCTGGCCGGGGGCAATCTTGCTAACGTCGGCCCCCTGCTTGGACTCCTGAGTACCCTTGGGATCGCCGGGCTTGCTGCCTGGCATCGGCGGTCCGTTGCCGTCCGGGCATTCATCGCCTTGACCATCGCCCGGCTTCGGCGGACCATCGCCTGGCTTCGGCGGACCATCGCCTGGTTTCTTCTTGTTCTTCTCCTGGTTTTCGAGCTTCTTGATCAGTTCGTCGAGCCGATTGAGAACCTCGCGCTGTTGACGTTGCGTTTCCGGGCCGCCGCGCGCGATGTCGAGACGGCGTTCGATGTTCGCCATCTTGCCGGCGATGTCGCCCAGGTCCTTGTCTTTCCAGGTGTGCATGTCGAGCAGCATCAGCGTCGCGACCGTCTTGTAACGTTCGGGAGAGATGGCGTGCCCTTCTTCCAAAAGGCGCAGGATCGACTTGGTCGCGTCCGCTTTCTGCCGCATCTGGTGCTCGCACACCGCGCGGTGGAAGAGGAACGCGGACGGATCGACGACCTGATCGGCGCCGAACAAACTCAGCGTCGAAAGGGCCTCTTCATACACCCGGCGATTGATGAGCGCGCGAGCATAGATCAGACCAAGGTTAGCGCGGTAGAACGACGATTGCTTGGCGTCCTTGAAGACGCCCGGCAGCACCACCGGCGCGGGGGCCGACGGATCGCGCGCTTCGTTCATCAGCTTGGCGGCGACCGGATCGCCCAGGGCGAACGAATCGGCCACGCGGTCGAGCACGGTGCGCTGCTTGTCTTTCCAGATCGCGTCGAGCTTCGCGAGAGTGGCCGGGTCGCTCTTGCCGACTTCCTTGAGCCAGACCTTGAGCTTCGCCTCGGCGGTCTTGTCGTTCAGCGCTTCGAGAGCGCCGAACGCCGGCTTCTTGTCGGTGCCTTGAGCCTGGGCCAGGCCCCCCAGAGTCACGAGGATGGCCAGAGCGATGGTAGTACGGAGGATGCGCTTCACTTGTTATCTCCTTTCGCGATCTTGTCCACGATCTCTTGAATTCGCCGTTGACGCTCGGACAGGTTGCGGAGCTCGCGCACGATCTGCGGCTCGGCGGCCTGCTCCTGATTGGGGAATTGCTTGCCGTAGAAGTCGGTCCGTTTGTTGACCCGTTCTTGCAGCGAGCGCACCATCTTGAGTTCCTGAATCAGCTTGATCAGCTTCTGATCGCCGGGCTTGCCGGCCTTGCCGTCGCCCGGTTTGCTCTTGCTGTCCTTGTCTTCCTGGTTCTTCTCACGCTCCTCCTTGAGGGCCTTGATCATTTCCTGGAGCGTATCGATGATGTCCTGCTCGATGCCCTGGGTAATCTTGGCCACATCGGTCAGTTCAAGGCGTTTCTGGACATGCATCATGTCCTGGCGAAGCTGCTGGAAGACTTCGGGGAATGCCACCGCCGTGCCTTCCGCTTCGAGGATGTCGATGCACTTGTTCGCCTCCTGAACGATTTCCTTTTCCTTGTCGGCGAGCTTCAGCGAATCGATCTGATTGTCGCGGCTGGGCTTCTTGTCGAGGTTGCGCTTGACGGCGATGTCGGTGTCCACCGTGCCGGCGAGAACTTGCTTTTGCAGCATAAGCATCTTCTCGCAGCGCGCTTGCAGTGCGGCGAGGACGCGTTCGAGTTCATCCTCGCGGATCTGGCGTAGGAGCTTTTCGAGTTGCTTCTGGGCGTCCTGCAATTTTTGAATCGCGTCGGCCTGGGCCTTGGCGGCTTGATCCTTCTGGTCTTTGGCAATCTTTTCTTCAGCCGATTTTTGGTCGTAGCCCGCTTCGTTGACGCGCTTGGCGCTCTGCTTGACGTCATCGTTTTGTTTATTGCCGCCCGGGGGAGGTGGAGGAGGAGGCTGACCGCCGCCGCCCTTGTTGTCGGCTTGCGGGCTATCGCCGCCCATGTCGCCGCCTTTGCCGCCGGCCTTGCCGCCGTCTTTCGCTTGACCCTGGCCGGACTTGGAATCGCCGGGTTTGGAGTCGCCCGCCTTATCGCCCGGATCACCGGCCTTGGCATCGCCGCCGGCCTTTTGGTCGCCACCCGCCTTGGGATCACCGCCGGCCTTGGAGGCGCTGGCTTTCGGATCATTGCCGCCGGCCTTGGGATCGCCGCCGCTCGGCTTGGCGCTGCTATCGGGGCTGCCTTGCTTGTCCTTGGGCTGGCTGTCTTGTTTCTCGCTTGCCTTGGCCGCGCCTTGAGGGCTATCCTTCATGGGGTCGCCGGACTTCTTGCCGGCGTCCTTGGCGCCGCCTTCTTTGCCCTGCTGGGCCTTGTCGCTCGGGTTGGCCTTCGAGGCGCCTTCCTGTCCCTTCTTGTCTGGGGATTGCTCACCCTTCTTGGCGCCGGGCTCTTTGCCGTCGGGAGATTTTTCACCCGCCTTGGCGCCGGCCTTGGGCTCGTCATTGCCTTGCTTGTCGGGTTGATTGCCCTTCTTCTCACCCGGCTTGGTTTCGCCCTTGGGGCCTTGTTGAGATTCCTTGCCGCCATCGTTCTTGGTTTGGCCCTTGGCGCCTTCGGCCGGCTTGCTGCCGTCGTTCTTGGCTTCGCCGCTCTTGCCTTCTTTATCCTTGCCGGCGTCCTTGTTATCCCCCTTGGTCGGGTTCGCTTCGCCGCCCTTGCCGTCTTTGTCCTTGCCCTTGTCGTCGAGGAACTTCTTGAGGCCCTCTTCGAGCTTGGAGGTTTTCTTGGTGACATCCTTTTGAATGCCGCCCAGCTCGTCCTTGTCGGTCTTGCCATTCCTGACCAGCTGCTCGGCGATTTGCTGGGCTTGAATGACCTTGGCAAGTTCCTTGATGAGGTTGCTAAGCTCATCGCGCTCCCGGGAGAGGCGGTCGGCCTTGGAGTCCTGGAGCATGCGCAGGACCTGGCCGATTCGGTCGGCCAAGTTCTCGCTCTGCTTGAAGGCCCTATCGAGTTCGCTCGTGTTGGTGGTCTTCATTGTCCTCAAGATTTCGAGCATGATGCTGAATTCTTGATTGATGGCGAGCTTCTTGCACTCATCGAGGACCTTGGCCAGATCTTCGGCGCGTTTGCGTTCTTCGGGGGTGCCGCGCGCGAGCTTGGTCTGGAGCTTGAACAGCGAGTTCTGGAAGTCGGCAAAGAGATTGGCGAGCTGCTGCTGGCTCGAGGTCAAATCGTCCTTGTCGTTCTTGGTCTGCTCCTGGGCCTGAATGCCGAGCGACAAAAGCGCAATCACGGCAAGGCCGAGCGAGACGAGGATGAGACGCGCTTTCATGTGGTCCTCCCAGTAATTGGGTATGGGATCCTTCTTGAATTTTCCCGGCATCAACGATCCTGACGGTATTGGTCAGGGTGAGGCAGGCGATATTATGACGAGTCGCCGCGTGTCTCCCAACAAAATTCATGGAAAATCGCGGATTCTCTTCATAAACGGGCGTTCATTCCTGGCCAGGTATCGTTAATCTTAGCAAAAGTTCGCTGGTTTTCCTAGCTTGAAGCGGTAGTAGCCAAATAAACGGCGAATCGGCATATTGTGGCGCGCAAAGCAAGTTCCGCACCTGTAATAAGGCCAATTCAAAAAGTCGCGTGCCGTCCCGCAGCATCACTTCTCTTCGGGGACGCCGGTCCACGCCACGCAATCCAGTTCGATTCGACGATCACGGCCTGAGGCCCCACCGGCGCGGCCATGTGCGATTTTCCCGGCGCGAGGCGATGCAGCCCGTTCGCTGGAACGATGTCCCACACGTGCGTCCCGGCCAGCGCCGGCATGCCGAGGCGAGCCGCGGGCACATCGAAGGCGCCGCCGCGCAGGCTGCTGGCGTCCTTCTTTGGCATTGGCGCCGGCTTGTCCTTCAATACGTCGTCGAGCAAGTCTTTCACGGCCTTCCGGTACTTCTCAAGCAGGATCTTCGATTGCTTCCCCTGTTCGCGATCGATCACGTTCAAGATCGTGATCAGCCTGGCCTCGGTGATGCCTTCCTGCATAGCGTTGAGCACGCGGTCGATGTCGAAGCTGAAACGCCGCATCTCGCGCTCGGCCTGGTTCATCAGCGGGCGGTGCTGGTTGTAGATTGGCTCACGCTTGGCGTTGGCGTCCTCCTCGACCAGAGAGATCGCGGCCTGGAACGCCGCCTCCGCGTCGATGTGGCTGCCGCTGCCGCGGACTCGCTCGTCTTTTTCGACGATGTACTTGATCGGATAGTAGATGGTGTCGGCGATCTTGTTCTTGCGGTCGGAGCGGACGCGATTGACATCCATCTCCTTACCGATGTTCTTGTAGGCCACCTCCGCGTCGCGCACGATTCCGCCGGTGGTCGAGATGACGGTGCGGATCTCGTCCATGCGAAATCGCAGCGTTTCCATGTTGGTGTCTTTGTCCTTGGTCTTCTCCAGCTGCTGCACGAGGCTCGTGATGCTGGCGTCCAGGCGCTCCTTGGCGGCTTCGAGTTTCTCGGCGATCGCTTCCTCCTCCAGGGCGATCTGGGCGAGCAACTCGTTTTCGCTGACGACGAGAAAGTTGATGGTCCCCTTCTCGTTCCGGCGCGTATTGCCGCGCAGGAGTTTTTGCCTGGCCTCGACGCTCAGGCCCTTGTCGTTCAGGTAGGGCGTTTCGGTCTCGACGTTTTCGTCCTCGTGCTTGACGTTGATGTCGTAGTCCTGCCCCTTCTCGACATTGTTGTCGGTGGCCTGGACGGAAATCTGCAGGAAGAACTGCGGCTGCACCGATTTATCCACGTCGACCGCCTTGAGCGCTTTGATGTACCTGGGCACGTCGAAGCCGCGGTCTTGACGGAAATCGAATTCCCACGTCTGCGGGGTCCTCGACTTCGTGAGGTTGTTCTTGATGGCCTCGATCCCGTCCATGCGTCCCTTGCGGCGTTCGCGTTCGAGCAAATCGTCAAAGGCCTCGGAGGGGACGTAGGCTTCACGGAAACCCGCGATCCGCAACTCGTCGCGCAGGAACTTCGACGTCCGGTAAATGTGATAGGGCGCGAAGTGCATGCTGAGCGGGTTCTCCGGAAGGAATTGCAGGCCACTCAATGCGGCCGGTACGCGGACCCGGCGCATCTCCTGCTCGACTTCCGGCGGCAATCTGCGTGCCGTGCCGGTCGTGAGATCGAAATCGACTTTGCGCACCTTGTAGTACCAGCCGACGCGAACCAGACCGTAGTCATCCTTGACCGAGCACTCGAAGGGCAGGAGCGCATCGGGCGTGATGAGATACGAATTGCGCAGCAGCTCCTGCGTGCGCGCATCATGGATGTCCTTGTCCGTTTCCTTCTCCTTCTCGGCGCCTGGCTGGGTAGCCTTGGACTTCGGCTTGCGCAGGCTCACCTCGGCAATCGCGAGTGGACCGACGTCCGGCTCCTTGTCGAGATCGCGTTTGATCTGGAAACGACGCCGGCCGCGGATGTTGTCCTCGTCGAAGAACTCCACCGAGAACTCCTGGTTGCGCGTCACCTCGTTGATGACCAAGCTGAAACTTCTGTAATCGTCATCGATGCGCGGCAAATTGCCCTGGTAGCCGACGAAGCCCGGTTCAAGGATGGGATGCTCCTTGATGAACACGGCCTTTTCGGGGTGAAGCCCGCGATCGGGCTTGACGTGGATGACCAGGTCGGTGCCAGACGGGATGGAGATCGTGTTGAGTTCGCCCGTCGTGGAGAGCGGGAAATTCTTGGTCTGGTGCTTCAGGCCTTGCAACGGGAGCTGATCGATGCCGTGCAGGCGATGATAGAGGTACGCGGGCTCTTGTTTGTCGATGTGGATTTCCTCGGGCTGCGGCGCGGGGACCAGGGCGATGTACTTGAGCGGCGTGTAAAAGTCCTCGGCGCGGGCGCGGAACTGAAAACGGGACGACTCCTTGAGCGATTCCAGCGACACCGTAAACTTGTTGGCGACATCGCGGCTTGGGTGCTCGCGCGCACTCAGCTCCCGGCCGCGGAAGGTGACTTCCACGTCGCGCGGCACTTCGAGCCGGCGCAACGTGCGCGTCATCATCGGCGAGGCGGCGAGCTCGTCGAGCTTCTTGACGATGGCGTCAAGATTGTCGAGATCTTCCCCCTTGCGCAGGCCGCGCAGCGACGGGCGAACACTGGTATCATCCATCTGCACAGCGATCTTGTCGACCGTCCATTTTTGCCAGTCGAGCCATTCTTTCAGGTTATCGGCCTCGCCGCGCACCTTGATCTTGTGGGCAATGCTTGCCTGCAAGAAATGTGCGCGGACGTCGCCGCTCTTGCGCACCTGCGTTTCCGTGCCGAAGAGCGCGGCCACGAGGTTAGGCTCCAGCTCATCGGGATCGATCGCCCACTCCTTGAAATCGTCGGGGACCTTCACGCCCTCAAGAAGATCCGGCTCTATGAGCCTGCGTTCGGAGAGATCCCGCCAGGTCAAGGCACGCCAGCCGCTGGGGGCGTCGCGATCGGCGATGACCCACTCGATGGCGCGCACCTGCAAATCGGGGCGTACATCGTCCTTGGCGACGCGCATCTCGTTTTGCTTGCCTTCTTCACGCGACGGCTGGAACCGCGCGATTTCCAGATGGGCGCGGCGCGGCCAGTAGGTGTTCTGCATGAGGATATTGCGTTCCGTGCAAATCGACGCCACGTCGTAGAAGCGCCAACTGAAGCCGATGGGATCGACCGTCTGGTCGGCGAATACGGCTGAACCTCCCCAAAAGACCATGGTCGTGACGAAGAGGAAGCCGAATGTCGTCACGCCCGTCAGGAACCACAGCCCGAACAGGCGGCGCCAGTTGAATACGCTGGCCACCGGCAGCTTCTTGAGCGTGGCGACGGCTTCGAGAATCGTCTTTTCGAGCATCGCCTGCGAGTAGCCGTACTTCTGGGACAGCTTCGGGTCCGCCAGCTCGATCGCGGTGATGAGCCGATCGCCAAGCTGCTTTTGGAAGCGGCGTTCCAGCACCATGGCCACGGCGCGATCGTTGAACTCACGCAGCCAGCGCATGCCGACTTTCAGCAAACCGATCGCCAGCAGGACGACCACGACCACGGTCAGGACGATGATGCGGCAACCGCGGCTGGCAATGCTGTAGGGGTCGGCTTCGTTGAGCTCCTGGATCCAATCGACGCCGTGAACGTCGATCTCGGCAATCTTCTGGATGAACTTGAAGATCCAGGCGGGCGTCTCTTCCGGCAGCACACGCTCGATGCGGCCGCACAGGAAGGGCACGTCGAGCGAGAACAGCCCGAAATCGAACGCCATACCGAGCCAGAACACGAGCGAGACGCACAGCAGCGTGAGCGCAAGGCCTTCGAGGAAGATGTACACGCGGATGTAATTGCGCACCAGCCCGAGCGGATGGCGCACGTGCCGCTGCGTTTCCTGGTGATTGAATGGTTTCTGCGTCTGCATCACGGTAGCCATCGCTTGACTCCAGGATTCAATTCCCCTCTCCCTTTGGGAGAGGGGATAGGGGTGAGGGCTGAGCAACCAGCAATCTCCGGGATCGGCCCTCACCCCCGACCCCTCTCCCAAAGGGAGAGGGGAGTTTGAAATACGCTCACGCCAATCTCAGCAACTTGCGGGCAAGCCATTCGATACCGAGCAGTGTCACCATCACCATGAGCACCGCCGAAAAACCGACGCTCAATTCCACGTTCATGAACTCGTTGACCTTGCCTATGAGCAACATGCAGGCCAGTGCCACGATCGACATCCCGACGCAGAGAACGAAGAACAGGGCCGACGCGATCCATTGCCGCAGAATCAAGAGGATGACGCCGCCGATCAGCCCGACGACCAGCGGCGCGATCACGGAGGCCCAGATGGCGTTGACCGCAAGCTGCAGCTCCACGTTGAGGGCCGAGTTCACCGGCTCGACGAACAACGCGGCGAGCAGGGTGGCGACTGACGTAATCATGCATAGGACGAAGAAAAGGGCCGCGGAGATCCACCACCGCAGCGATAAGAGGACGATGCCGCCGAACAGTCCGATGACGACCGGCGCCAGCACGACGAGCGCGATGACGTTGATCGTCTCGAAGCCGCGGTCCCAGAGGTCCACGAGTTTGCCCTTGACGGTCTCGGACTTCGGCTGCACCGCGACGAGGCATTTCTCGACGGCGGCGGCGTTATTCACCTGGAAGAACAAACGCTTGCCCGCCCGTTCGCTCAGGCCCAGCGGCAGGTCGGCGGGCACATTCACGTGCTTCTCGATCTCGCGGATCACCTCGGCAGAGAGAGTCTTTTTCAGCGTGCTCGTCTCACTGGCCATCTGATACAGGTAGGCGAAGTTGGTGCGCACGTTGTCGGTCTCCGGGTTCAACTTGCGTACGACCACGTTCTGCTTGAGCCAATCCTTCTCCGTCAGCTTCGGGATCGGCAGCTTGAACTCGTACTCGCCCGCGTCTTTGATGTGGATGCTGCCGATGAAGTTGCCTTGCCAGGTCGAATCCTCGTCGAACGGCTTGGGTTGCAGCTTGAACGAGAGCGGCTCGGCTTTCTCGTCCCTGTCCTTGTCCACGCGGCGCACGTACACGGTCGGCGGCGTATCCATGGGCAAGGGCCGGCCATCTTCCCCCTTGACCTGCGCCTCGAAATTGACGAGGCCGACGGGGAGGTTGCGCGACATGATGATGCGGCCAAACTTCTTCTGCTGCGTGGCGCCGGCGGCGACGTAGCGGGCCATCTTGATCCAGAGCCGTTCGTGGAAACCATCCTTGAATGACCGCAGCCGCCATAGTTCGCCCGAACCGACGTACAAGCTCTTGCCCGAACCGGCACGCATGGCCACCATGAAGGGCTGCTGATCCTTGAACGCGATGGATTTATCGCCGAAGCGTGATTCCTTTGGCCCGGCGAAGGCCGCAATCACTTGCGAATCAGGCTTGAGGCGCTCGACCGGGTAGTAGTTGAAGAAGCCACGCCGCGGCAGCGTGTCCATGCCGGGGCCGATCTGCGTCTTCTCGTCATTCCAGAAAAACTTGTTCCAGCCGGCGGTCGGTCCTTCGCCGGACTCGTCGAGCTTGATGAAATCGAACTTGCTGGCCGCCGGCGAAAAGTGCAGGGCATAAGGGCGCGACGCGTTATGCCCGACGGTGCCGCTGGGCAAACTGCTGCCGTGCAAGCGGCTGTCGCGCGGCACGACCGGGTAGAGCGACAGGAGCGCCTCGACGTTGTACGCCTTGGGCCGGGCGAGCTGGAAGGAAAAGACCGGCCCCGCGACGAAGATGACGCCCCCCGCACGCGTGCTGACCCATTCCTTCAAGTTCTTTTGCTGCTGCTGGGTGAGCTTCGACCAGTCGGGATCGAAGGCGACTATCACGTCGTAGTCGCTCAGACTCATGTACTCGTTGCCCGGCGTCGGATCGGGGTCGAGCTTGGTCGGGAAATCGCCTAGCATGCGCTTCGATTCGACATCCTGATCGACGTGATCTTCCTTGCCCGTCTGCAAGTAGATGCACATATCCATGCGCTTCTCGACCATCTCGCGGTAGAGCGCGCTGCGCAGGAATTGATACTCGCGCGTCGCCCCGCCGGCGAACAGGAGCACACGCAACGGGCGCTTCTGCACCTGCACCTTGATAGGTTCCGTCACATGTTCTTTCTCGGTGAACCCCGCTTCCTTGGGATGACGCGGCACACGAGCCTTGAATTGCCATTCGCCCAGAAGCTTGCCGGCCTTGTCGTCCTGAGCCCTGATCTTTTGCAGTTTTTCCACGTCGATGTCGAATTCGACGATATCTTGCTGCAGATCCCCTGCCCCTTTGAAGATGCCCTCCTTGGGCTCCAGGGTCCAGGTCTCGTTTTCGACCTTGTCCCCCTCGATGTTCTTTACACGTGAAACTTCGAGAGTGACTTTGAATTTCTCTCCCGGAATGCCGCTGCTGACGACAGGCACGCGGATGGGGAACTTGTCGTCGGGGCGGGTTTCCTCGGGCGCCTGGATGTCGTCGATGCGGATGCTGACGGGAAGCCGGAACTCACCCACGCCGATGGTGATGACGGGAATGGTCCGCTTCGGGTTGTTGACGCGGGCGAGGAATTCGTTGCGGGCGTCATCGGAGCCGAGGTTGGATTGGCCGTCGGAGACGATGATGATGGCCTGGACGAGGCTATTATTTTCGAGCTTGTGTGCTTGCAAACTCGAACCGCCGATGTTGGTGCCGCTCTTGAGCGTTTCGACCAGATCGAGACGCTTGGAGTAGTACGCGAGTTTCTCGTCCTTGGCTTCCTTGTTCAAGTCTTGCAGTTCTTCATCGGTGGGCTTGACGACGTGGCTCTTGTCCGGATTGAGCCATTTCTTCAGTTCCTCGCGGGCAAGCTCATTCTTGCCCTTGTCGGCCTGGAGTTGAATGACGTCAATCTCATCGACGATCGGGCCGTAGCGGTACATCGTCATCGGCGTTCTGCTGACGATGTTGGCGTGGAACGTGGCATCGCCGGCGCCCTTCTCGGCGCTCTGCGCCATCATCCAGTTGAGGATCTTGTCCTGGCGCGTCGGCTGTTTGACTGCCTTCTTGCCGGGCTCGGGTAGTTCGGGCAGATCGTCGATCGTGTACATGCTGCCGGAAACGTCGAACAGCACGATGACTTTCGATTCATACTTGTGCAGTTCTTTGTGCTGGCAGCCGGGCAGAAGAAACACGACCGCGAGAATCAGGTAGACCGCGCAGCGGATCATGCCCAGGAAGATCGCCCACAGCGGGTGGACCGAACGCATGTCGCGTATGTACATCATGCCGACGTAGAACAGCGCCACGCTGACCACGGGCACCAAGATCACCAGCCACGACAAAATGCCCACGAGGAAAAACGCCAATGGCAAATACACGAACGAGATGATGCCGACCGCACCGAAGCCGATCGCCGCCACCAGCAGTTTGCGATCCTGGATGAACAGCACGATCAGCCCGACGACCATGAACGCGAACAGGACCGGCACGCCGATCGCATACCACGGGCATTCCTCGCCCAGCCGACGCCAGACGAATTCAACTACTTCCGCCTGGTCTTTGATTTCTGGATTCATGGCATCATCCTCGATTCGTCTAGTGGTTAGTTCTGTTTTTCAAAGTTTACCACTAGCCACTAACCACTCTACACCTTCAATCCCGCCGGCTGCAGTTCCTGATCGTCCTTCTTCAAGTGGAAGCTCAAGTGCACCGCGAGCGCCTGCTCGGCGACCAGGATGAACAGGAACATCAAGAACAACCAGGGCGATTCGGAGAAGTCGTTGGTCTTGCTGACCAGCGAGTCGTCCGGATCATTGACCGTGACCACCGCGATCTCGCCCTTTTCCGCCTTGCTCGTCAATTCGCGGGCCAGCTCGTCGGAGCTGACTCGCTGTAGATTTCCCTCGCGTTCGGTATCGACATTGAAGACGTGGGCGAAACTCGCCAGAACGTTCTTCGGCACGCCGTCTTCGATCAGTTCGGACACCCACAGCCCCGGCTCCTGGTGCTTGCCGGGTTCGCCGTGCCGCGTGAGGTTGAAGACGACCTGGTTGCCATCGGGGGTTCCCGGCTGCACGGACGGCTTGCCGCGATCCTGGGGCTTGGCGTCATCGGTCCTGAGAAAAGTGCGCGACAGGCTCAGCTTCTTGCCCTTGAACTGCTCGGCGTCGACCTTGACGGTGACGGGGGCGCCCACGGTCAGATTCGCTTCAATGCCCGCACTCGACAGATAGTTGTTGGTCTCTTGTATGAACACCGGGTAGAGCACGGTCGAGGCCGAGCCGCCGGCGAAATCGCCCCAGTCCTTGCCGGCCGTGGACATGTAGGCGACGACTTTGCCCTTGCCGAACTTGCGCGCGACGACGAAGGCATCCCCGTACTGCACCTGTTCGCGCAGGTTGGTGAACTGGGAGCGCAGCAACTGGACCTTGGGTTCCGGATTCGTCCAGAATTCGCTCATGCTGTCCTTGGCCTGGTCGTCGCCCTTGTCGAGGAACATATATTCGATGGCGCGAGCCAGGTGAAATCCCTTGGCATCAGAGCCTTGACGGGCGAGCTCCTCGATCGCGGTGAGGTGATTCTTGAAGCGCGTCCGGTACTTGGCGAATTCCTTGTCGTCCTGGATGCCGCGGGCGTCCGCCCCGCGCGTCAGCGCGGCGACGGCCTCCTCGTAGGCTGGGGCCGGCGCATCGTTGGGGAGCGTCGCCAATTCGAAGACGCGCTCGGGCTCTTGTTTCCACCTGGCGCGATCGACTTGAAAGTAACGACGGATCGGCATGTCGTAGAGCGGC
This sequence comes from Planctomycetia bacterium, assembly GCA_005799265.1. GTDB lineage: Bacteria > Planctomycetota > Planctomycetia > Gemmatales > Gemmataceae > SIAQ01. The sequence goes on from SYHD01000204.1 coordinate 12,582, forward strand.
AGGCGAAATGCCGGATCGCGGAGGAACTCGCCGAAGATCGGCACGTTGCCCATGTTGCCGAACTTGTCTTCGCGAATCAGCAGATGGAAGGTGTCGGCCCCCTTCGGCTCCAGCGCGGGCTCACCTTCTTTGGGAAAATAAAACGGCGCCTTCAGCGGGGCGGGAAAGAGCCCCTTGCCTTCCCGGTACAGCGCCTTGTTGTAGTGATCGGCCTTGACCAGGGGGCCGAGGAAAAACGCCACGCCGCCGCCGTCGTTCACGTAATTCTCGAGGATCGTCACCTGCTTCGGCGTCAGTTCGGGGACATTGAGCAGATAAATACCGGCGTATTTGCGCAGGTCCACCTTCTCGAGCGCTTCGGTAAGCTTGTTCGGCGAGATTTCGTCGGCGAATTCGATATGGAATTTATGGCTCTTGAGCGAGTACAGCGCGTTGACCACATGGTAGGAGTCCTTGGCTTCCTCGCGCCCCTTGGCCCTCTCGCCATCGACAATCAGGATCGGCACCCGGTCGCGCACCTCAACGACAGCGTGGCGGACGTTGTCCTCCAAAACCCCGTCATTCTGGAGCGGCCCGCGCGCGGGGGAACCGAGCTTCACGACAAGGTGCTCAAAGGGAGTCGGATTCTTTTTGGGGTCGGGCTCGAAGCGATGCTCGAAGACCACTTCGGTCTCGTAGTTGGGCTTCAGCTTGATGGGCTGCGCCGGGGGATCGAACTTGATCTTGGCGATGAGATCGTCGCCCGTGACGCCATCGTAGACATCGAGACGAGCCTCAACCTCCGTGCCGCCGAAGTTCTTGACCTTGATCTTGAAGCCGAGCTTCACATTCGCGCCGGCGATGCGCGTGGTGGGATAGAAGTCGGTGATGCCGACGTTGTCGCGCGCCTTGGGATAACCCTGCTGCCCCTTGGAACGCGGCGGGTCCGCGGTGTCGATGATGCGCAGCTTGACCGCGCCCCCCTTGTCCTTGACCATGCCGACCAACTCCTTCGTCAGCCCTTCGCCGCCGCGGGCCTGGCTCCAGTCCTTGTCGCGGAAGTCGCCGATCAGGTGCAGCGTCACGATGCTCTCGCCGTGTTCGCCCATGATCTCTTGGACTTTCTTGACGCCCTGCATCGGGCTGACGTGCATATAGCTGGGCTGCAGCTCCTTGATGAAGCCGGTGAGCTTGTGGAGATGCTCCGTGTTGTTGAGGCGCTCGAACGTGTAGTCCTTGGCTTCGAAGCCGGGCTCGCCGATCTTCGAGATGGGCAGGATGATGAGCCGATCGTTCGTCTTGGTCTTGGAGAGGGCCGTGGCGATCTTGTCGATGAGGATCTCGGTCTTGGCAGCGTCAAAGCAGTTCTTCATGACGCCCCCCTTTTTCTCGCCGTCGCGCATCGACACGGTGTCGTCGAGGAGGACCAGGTGCAGGCTGGGTTTGCCGGTCAGGTTGTTGTCGCCGCAGCCGATAAAACGCAAGACCAGCAGGCCGACGAGGGCGATGAGCAGGCAGCGCAGCATGAGCAGGATGAGCTGTTCGATGATGAGCCGGCGCCGCGTGCGTTTTTGGGCCTTGAGCAAGAACTCCATCGCCGCCCAGTGAATCCGTTTGAACCGCATGCGGTTGATCAAATGGATGATGATCGGCACGCTGACGAACGCGGCAGCGATGAAGAGAAACCCGGGGTTGAGAAATAATCCGAGCATGGGTGGTCAATCCTATGGTGCATTTCCCCCCTCTCCCTCTGGGAGAGGGGAGTAATCGCTCAAACGGGCGCTTGCGTTTTCGCAGGCGCTTTCGCCATCGCCTCGCGGTGGTGCAGGAACTTCGACAGCGCGGCGTCGAGGTAGTCCTTGGTCGAGATCATCTGATAATCGATGCCCTTACGCGCACAGCCGCGGCGCACCTCGGTCAGGTATTCTTCGACGACTTCGATGTAGCCTTGCCGCAACGCGCGCGGATCGCAGGTGATCACGTCGGGGCCTTCGAGGTCCTCGAAACGCGTCGTCCCCGAAAACGGAAAAGCCAGCTCGTCGTGATCCATGATGTGGAACACGAGGATGTCATGCCGGCCGTGCCGCAGCATCTCCATGCCGCGGAAGAACGCCTCGCGATCGACGAAGATGTCGGTAATGAGCACCACCAGGCTGCGCATGTGGATGTTCTCGGCGACGCGCCGGATGATGCGCTCGATGTTGGTCTTGTCCTTGGGCCGGCTGACGTGCATTGCTTTCACGATGGCGTCGAGATGGGTGTGGGCGCTGCGCGACGGGATGACTTGCCGGACGTCCTCGTCGAAGGTTATCAGACCGACCGCGTCCTGTTGGTGCAGCAGCATGTATGCCAGGCAGGCGCCGACCGTGCATGCGTAACTGTACTTATTCAAGGCCCCCGTGCCGTAGTGCATCGAATTCGACACGTCGATCACGAGCTGGCAGCGCAGGTTGGTCTCGGCCTCGTATTGCTTGATGTAGAACTTGTCGGTTTTCGACCAGACTTTCCAGTCGAGGTGGCGGATGTCGTCCCCCGGCGCGTAGTCGCGGTGCTGCACGAACTCGACCGAATGGCCGAAGAACGGGCTGCGGTGCAGGCCGGAAATGTATCCTTCGACGACCTGCTTGGCACGCAAATCAAGCTGCGAGATGCGCGCGATCGTGTTGGGATGAAGAAAACGTCTGGGATCGTCTTTCGATGTTGCCACGGTGTCGATCTCATGAGGTTGGCCGCTTGCGGCTTAGCGTTCGCGCGGCGCCGCGCGAACGCTAAGCCGCAAGAGGCAAATCGGCCTAGGCCGCGAACATCTTCCGGAAGCGCTCGTCTTTGGTCAGTTCGCCTTCCTTGCTCGGGGTGTCGCGCAGCAGGCGCTCGATCACCTTGTCCGTCGAGATGCCTTCCGACGCGGCGGTGAAGTTCGTCAGGATGCGATGCCGCAGCACCGGCAGCGCCAAGGCCTGGATGTCCTCGGTTTGCACGTGCGTGCGGCCATAAAGGAGCGCCCGCGCCTTGCCTCCGAGAATGAGGTATTGCGTGGCGCGCGGACCGGCGCCCCAGGCCAGCCAATCCTTGATGAACTTCGGCGCCCCCGGCTCGCTCAAGCGCGTTTGCCGAACCAGCGCCAGCGTGTAATGGAGAACGTGGTCCGTCACCGGCACGCGCCGCACCAGCTTTTGCAATTCGAGGATCTGATCGCCCGACAACACCGGCGTCGATTCGGCCTGCGTCGAAGTCGTCGTACGGCGAGCGATCTCGAACTCTTCCTTGAAGTTCGGATACTTCACGAAGATCTTGAACATGAAGCGATCTTGCTGGGCTTCGGGCAGCGGATACGTGCCTTCTTGCTCGATCGGGTTCTGCGTCGCCA
>SYHD01000017.1 GCA_005799265.1 Planctomycetia bacterium
AACAACCTGAAGCAGATCGCCGTGGCATGTCATGGCTATTACAATGTCAACAATCGCTTGCCGCCGGGGGCCAATGTGCGTGCGGGGGCCAGCGACATGTTCGACGGCGAGGAATGGCGCGAGACCGGCTTCGTCCATTTGCTCCCCTTCCTCAGCCAGGTACCTCTTTACGACCTTTATGATTTCTCTATCGGGACCGGCGGCGTGGACGGCGGTCCTGCTGGAGGCACAAACCCGCAGCTGGCCATCAAGCAAGTGGTAGGAGTATTTGTCTGTCCGTTGGACGCGCAGGCCAACGCGCACCGGAAACAGAGTCCGCGCGACGGGCACACCGATGTGTGCGATTCGGGCGCGTGTCCCCTGTCGAGCTATTGCTTCAACTCCGGCCGTCAGTGGGGCGCCGGTGTCGACAACTTCTTTGCCCGCTCGTTGGCCAAACGCGATGTCGCCAAGGTGGGACCGTTCTCCGCGTCCAGCATCACGACCATGGTGGGGATTTCCGATGGGACCTCGAACACTTTTCTACTGGGCGAGTCCGCCCAGGATGATTCCGGCACTCCCGACTCGACATCGATATTGACTTACAATTGGAACGAAACGACGTGGGCGCCCATTCTCAGCAACGCCAGGGTGCATTCCATGTGGACCGAAGCGGATTATCATTGCATGCGCTCCACCGAATCGTTGCCTTTTCCAAGCATCAAGGCCTGCGTGGACAACGGCATCCATCCGAAGACCTGTCGCTACGTTTTCGGAAGTCAGCATAGCAACGGCATCAACATGGCTTTCGCTGACGGCTCGGTGCGTTGGATAAGCTCAACCGTCAGTCTGACAGCCGTCTGGCAACCGCTGGGGACCATGGCCGGCGCCGAAACCGTTTCGGATTTTTGAGTTGGAGAGATCAGCATGCGACGGCTGACCGGTCTCCTCTTGGTGCTGTGCATTTCCGCCTGTGCTCAAGAACCACCCCGCGCGGCCATCGAAGGCGAAGTCACGCTGGCGATTGGCCAACCTCTTCCCACGGGCACCATTCGTTTTTTGCCCCTCGACGGCGCCGCGGGCGCCATCGCCTTCGCGGAAATTTCCGAGGGCAAGTACCGCCTGGCATCGACCAAGGGACCTGCGCTCGGCAAGAATCGCGTCGAGATCACAGCCCTGCGCAAGTCCGGCGAGAAGATCCCGGTCCCCGACGGTCCCCCCGGTCAGTTTCAAGAAGTTGACGAACAATACCTCCCAGCGCGGTTCAACATCAACAGCACCATCACCGTGGAAATCATTCCTGGCCAGAACAAGAAGGACTTTAGGTTGGATGAATTGCATTGAATGCCAGCGCAGCCGTTGCCGCACTCCCTTCATCGAAGCATCCCTCATGCCCAGCCCAGTCCGTGGGTTGTCATGGAAACGACGACTTCATAGATGATCTGACAACCCGATCGTCCTCAAAGCGCCAACGTAGCCGAATGAATTGTCACCGACCGGGATGGCGGGAAAATTGAGAATTCCATGGCATCAACCCCGATCGGCAAAGACCGACTCCTGAGCCTTTATCGCAACATGCTTCTCATTCGTCGATGCGAGGAGCAGCTCGCGAAATCGCATCAGCGCGGCTTGATCCATGGCGCCTGTCACACCTACGTCGGGCAGGAGGCGATTGCCGTCGGCGTGTGCGCGCATCTACGCACGGAGGACGCTGTCTTCAGCACCCATCGCGGGCACGGCCATGCCCTCGCCAAAGGCGTGTCAGCCGAGCAACTGATCGCGGAGCTATACGGCCGGGCGACGGGATGCTCGCGCGGCCGAGGCGGCAGCATGCACCTGTTCGCGCCGGAAGTCGGCATGATGGGAACCAGCGGGATCGTCGGCGCGTGCATCCTTCAGGCCGCCGGGGCCGGTTATAGCTTCAAGTTGATGAAGTCCGCAGGCGTGGCCGTGGCGTTCTTCGGCGACGGAGCGGTAAACAACGGCGCGTTTCACGAAGGCCTGAATCTCGCGAGTATCTGGAAGCTGCCGGTGCTCTTCGTCTGCGAGAACAACGAGTTCGCGACGGAGATCCCGTTCCGCTACGCCGCCGGCAATCCGACGGTCGCGAGTCGGGCGGCAAGCTACGGCATGCCGGGATTGGATCTCGACGGCAACGACGTGCTGGCGATTCATGCCGCGGCGGCGGACGCGGTACAGCGGGCTCGCCAAGGCGGCGGTCCGACGCTGCTCGAATGCCGCACCTATCGCACTCGGGCGCACGCGGAGGGCATGGGCGATTTCACGTATCGCACGCGCGAAGACGTGGAGGCGTGGAAGCCGAGATGTCCGATCGTGCAATTGCGAGCAAATCTCCTCAAGGCGGCGCTGGCCAGTGAAGGCGAGCTGGCCGCCCTGGAAACTCAGGTCGCCGCGGCAGTCGAGTCGGCGCATGCCAGCGCCGAGAAAGCCTCCTGGCCCGAACCGGCGTCGGCCGCGACGCATATCTACGCAAAAGCCTCGACCAGCCCAGGGACAGCCGCCCCTGGGCTTATGCGGGAAATCACCTACATGCAGGCCACGCTCGAAGCGCTCACCCACGAAATGGCGCGCAACCCGCGCATCTTCGTTCTGGGCGAAGGCATCGGCAAACGCGGCGGCAACTTCAAGACTACGGCGGGCCTCTACGATCTCCACGGTCCCGAACGCCTCTGCGACACCCCCATCAGCGAGCGCGGCTTCGTCGGCCTGGGAGGCGGCGCCGCCATGACGGGGACGCGGCCCGTGATCGACTTCATGTTCGCCGACTTCATCCTCGATGCCGTTGGCGAGATCGTCAATCAGATTGCCAAGATCCAGTACATGAGCGACGGGCGCATCAAGATGCCGATTCTCCTGCGCGGCTGTATCGGCATCGGCCATTCGGCGGCCACGCATCACTCGGGCAACTACTATCCGATGTACGCACATTTCCCCGGGTTGCGCGTCGTCGTCCCCTCGACGCCGTACGACGCCAAGGGACTGCTGCACCACGCTCTCCGCTGCGACGATCCCGTCCTCTTCCTCGAACATCGCGAATTGCTATCGCTGAAGGGGCCGGTCCCCGAAGGGGATTACGAAAGTCCCTTCGGCCAGGCGGCCGTCGTGCGCGCGGGGAAGGATGTAACCGTGGTGGCTCTCGCGTTCATGGTGCAACGCGCCTTGAAAGCATGCGAGACCTTGGCCGCGGAAGGTGTCTCGGTGGAGCTGATCGATCCGCGTACCGTGGCCCCGCTCGATTTTGAGACGATCGCGCGGTCGGTCCAGAAGACGGGTCGGCTGTTGATCGTCGATGAAGCGTTCGCCCCGTTCGGCATCGGCGCGGAAATCGCCGCCCAGATCAGCGACCACGGCTTTGACGATCTGGACGCTCCCATTCGCCGGCTCAATGGCGTACACACGCCGACGCCGTACAGTCCGCCGTTAGAACACGCGGTTGTCCCAAATGTGGAAGCGATTGCCCAGGCGATCCGCGCGCTTGTCGCAGAGTGAATTCTGAAGTGGTGCGACGCTCCGCGTCGCCAGTTCACGACACGGAGCGTCGTGCCACAGTGCTCCGAGGCAAACCATGGCGATCCCAATCACCGTCCCCCGGCTTGGCTGGAACATGGAGCAAGGCGTTTTCGTCGGCTGGCTCAAGGCCGATGGCGCGACGATTCGCGCCGGCGAGTCGCTCTTCACGTTGGAGAGCGAAAAGGCCACGGAAGACATCGAAGCTTTCGACGAAGGCGTTCTCCATATTCCGGCCAACGGGCCAAGCAATGGCGACGTCGTTCTGGTTGGCATTATCATCGGCTTTGTGCTCCAACCGGGCGAACCGATACCCATTGCTCCCCTCACCCCAGTAGTCGGGAAAGAGGGACTGGGGGTTAGGGGGTCGGAGAGTCGCACCAAGAACACCACGTTCAAGCAAGGCGCATCGCCCCCTTCACCCCAATCCTCTCCCCCGGTTACAGGGGAAAGGGAGCAGGATCACCCGGCCAGTTCGCCCCGAGCGCGACGCACCGCCGCCAATCTCGGCCTTGACTGGAAGGCCGCAACCGGCACGGGGCGGACCGGTCGCATCCGTGAACGCGACGTTCTTGCCATGGCAGCGCCCGTTAGCTCGACGCGCAGAATCATCGCCGAACGCATGTTGACGAGCCTTCGCTCCACCGCGCCCGTCACGCTCACGACCACGATCGACGCGACCAACCTTGTCAAGCTGCGCAAAGAATGGAAAGACGGCCTCGTACCCAGCTATACCGATTTTTTCGTCAAGTCGGCGGCATTGGCGCTCGAGAAACATCCGGTTCTCAACTCACGCTGGCAGAACGATCGCATTGTGCCCTGCGATGGCATCCACATCGGCATCGCGGTCGACACCGATGCTGGCCTTCTGGCCCCCGTCGTGCGCGATGTGCTTCGGCTAAGCCTGAAGGAGTTGTCGACCCGTACGCACGACCTTGTCGAGCGCGCCCGCCAACGCAAACTCTCCCTGAACGAGTTGCAGGGCGGCACGTTTACGGTCACGTCGCTGGGCGCTTTCGGCATCGACGCGTTCACGCCGATCATCAACTTTCCCGAATGCGCCATCCTCGGCATCGGCCGCATCCGGCGCTGTCCGGTCGTGCTTGACGAGCAGATCGTCATCCGCGACCAGGTGACACTGAGCTTGACGTTCGATCACCGCATCACCGACGGCGCTCCGGCCGCCAGGTTTTTGCAAACTCTAAGCGGCCTTGTCGAAAATCCCAATTTCGTTTAGCGCTCGCATGACGCCAGGCGAGCGCTAAACGAAAAATCAGGCAGGTGCATCATGCAATGCGATCTGACGGGCAAAGTGAGTCTGGTCACCGGCGCTGCGCGCGGCATCGGCCAGGCGATCGCGAATCGTCTGGCGGCCAACGGCAGCCGGGTCATCTACACCGACCTCGATCTGGCCGCGACGGAAGCAGCGGCGGCGCGATCCGCCGGCGCGAAAGGCCTGCGCATGGATGTCACCCACGCCGACGAGATCGAGGCGGTCATCGGCCAGGTCGTCGCTGAGTTCGGCCGGCTCGACATCCT
>SYHD01000018.1 GCA_005799265.1 Planctomycetia bacterium
GATGCCGAGCACGATCTCCAGGCCGGTCAGGGTTGCCAGCGCGATGAGATTTTCGACCGTGAACAATTCGGACATGCGATCCCTCCATATACCGGTCAGCCGATTGATTTATGGAAAACCGCCGCTGCCGGATTGCTAGGCTTCCCCGCCGAAATGAATCAACGCTGCCTTGACGCCCGACAGCAGCATCTGGATCGACACCGCGACGAGGATCATGCCCATGAGACGTTCCATGGCGGTAACCAGTTTTTCGCCCAGCATGCGTTGCAGCCAGCTCGAACTGAGAATGATCACGCTCGAAACCGACCACGCCAGCACCAGGGCGAGCAGCCACTCCGGCCAGCGTTCTGGCTCCTGACGCACCAGCAGCATTTCGGTCGCCAGCGCCGACGGGCCCGCGACGTACGGTATCGCCAACGGCACGATGAACGGCTCGCCGCTGACCTCCTCGCGCAACGACGTTTCGTGCGACGGAAAGATCATCCGCAGCGCGATCAAAAACAGAATCACGCCTCCCGATAGTGTCAACGCCGGCTCCGAAATGCCGAGCAGTTCGAGGATGTGCTGGCCGACAAAGAGAAAGAAGACAAGGACGGCCAACGCGATCAACAGCTCGCGGGCGATGACGCGCATGTGCCGGGCCGGCTCGATTGGTTTCAGCGCCGACAAAAAGAACGGGATGTTGCCGAGCGGGTCCATCACGAGAAACAACAGCACCGCCGCGGAAAGGAGCGTCATCGTTTCGCCTTGTGAAATTGAACCACGGGGAGCACGGGGGACACGGGGAATACAAAGAGAGTAATACAGGGACTCCGTGGAAGAATGCGACATCCCGATTACGGAGCCGATCTCGATCTTGGGGAATGCAGTATTTCTCTATCAATTCCCCGTGTCCCCCGTGCTCCCCGTGGTTCATTTTCTGGTCGGGACCAGTGAGGAGTGTCCGTTTTTTTTTTCTGGCGTCGCCGCCCAACTTGTTTTACAAACGAGGCTGGTTCAACCCAGGTCAATCGTCGTCAAAGGAATTCCTCATGCAACGAATCTTCTTGTCTTGTGCATTCGCCACGATGACGTTTGCTGTGACCATCGACGCCGGCGCCCAGAAGGACGCGCCGCCAACGCTCATGCTCCAGCCGGGCAAGTTGCTCGTCGGCGAAGACCTTAACCAACCCTTCGGCAAAGAATGGTTCGGCAAACCGGGCAAATGGGAAGTCATCGACGGCGTCACGCGCGGCTCCGAACGCAGCGAAGATATGCACGGCGCCGTACGCCGGCGCAACGTTCGGTTCGAGCACGCCATCGTGCAGTTTCAGTTGCGCCTGGAGGGCGCCAAGCTCACCACCCTGAGTATGAACGCCGAGAAGGGCCATGTCTGCCGCGTGAAAATCTCCACCGATGGCTTTAGCGTCGTGCGCGACGCGGACAAGGCGAAGAACGAAAAACCCATCGTCCTTGACAAGCGCGACATCAAGATCGAGCCGAAGGTCTGGCACACCCTTGTGGTCGAGATGTCCGGCAAAGACATGCTCGCCCGCCTCGACGGCAAGGAAATCGCGTTCGGCACCCATGACGGCTTGCTCGCGCCGAAGGCCAGCGTTGGCTTCACGGTGCAAGGCGAATCGGTGTCGTTCAAGAACCTGCGCGTCTACGAAGGTACGCCGCTGAAGAGCTGGGACCAGACGCGGGCCAAACTGCGCGCGGAACGCAAGGGCAAATGACCCCCCATCGCCAAACCTCTTGACTATTCGCACTCGATTGGCCGACTTCTCAATCATGCGTCGATTTCGTTCTCCTGACGGGCGTGCCTTGCTCGGCGCGACCACTGATCTTCTTGCGGTTGGTCAGCTCATCGACGACGCGATGCAGCCGGGGCATTTCTTCGCCGCGCCTGACTTGCGTTTGACGTGGATTGCCGCGCGTGCCGAGACAATCGCCTGGGAGATTTTTCGCGGCCGCCTACTCGACCCGGCGCACACACGCGCGACGCGTTCTTTTCTCGCGTGGCACGTCATTCAACAAGAAGACACGCATGCGCCGACGGCGCCGATGCTGTCGGTCAAACTCGACGTCTCGGCCAGGCAAATCCACGTCGTGCGCGGCTTGCTCGGCTACCTCTGGGAAGGGCACGGGTCGGGCAATGTCGTCGAGAGCCGGGAGACAATCCGCTGGACGCGCGAACTCGTCGGCACGATCGCTCTCGAATCGTGCGCGGACCTCGAAAGCCTGCGCGATGAGTTGATCTGCGTGATCTGGCAAGCGATCGTCGGCACGAGCCGACTACCCTTGCACTCGGTCGAGGCGCCGCTGCCCGCGTTTCTTTTCGGGCAACTGCACTATGTCCAGCGTGACGAAGTTCCCGAACGCGCGGCCGAATCCTGGGAGGATTTTCTCGGCGCGAGTCTGCGCGCGCCCTTGGCGTGGAGCGAACAGGTCAAGCTGGTCGAATTTGTCCTGCGTGCCGTCCAGGCCACCGAGTTGCCTCTACTCGCGGAACGCCTGGTCGGGATTGCGAATCCGCGCCTCTTGCGATCGCTCTTCAACGACGTGTCGCTGTCGCCGTATACTTCCTTCGTCGAAAATGCTCTGGCCCTTCTCGATCTTCTGACCGAACGCGGCACGATAAACGTCGCGGAGCGGATCGATTTCTTGAGCTGGCTATTGCGTCAGCTGGGCCGGCATCTGACCGCGTTCGATCTGGTCACCTTCCATCATCGGGGCGCCAACTATCCCGATGCGATTCTCCTCGACGCAGCGCTCCGTGTGTATGTGCGCGAACTCGAACGAACCCCTGCCGCGTTCCTGGCGGACGATCCGCCGGCACGTCGGCGCCGGCGCGCGTTGCGACAAGCGTGCCTCTTACGGCGCCATTATGAAGGGCATCTCGTGCCTGACGTGCCGACCTCGCCCGGCGAGAACGCGCGCGTGCTGCCGGCTAGCCATCCGCGCGTGCCGGAAGAGCAATTGACGCAGACGTTGCGCCGCCGCCGTCAACTCTATGCGGATGAGCCTCTTACGCGCTTGCTTGGCGAAAACGCGCGGCGTGCGCTGCGGCTCAGCGTGTTCGATCTGAACCATGCCGAGGAGCGGTCCGAGTTGGGGCTGGGCGTTTTCATCGATCGCCCGCTCGGCTATGCGAAAGCGACTGGCGAGACGGATCAGACGCCGCTGTTGGCGCACGAGGCGTTCAGTCCATCGATTGCGCGCAGGCGTGCGAAGGCGCTGCGCGACCTATGCGACGAGCTGGAATTGACCGTCGAGGTCCCTGGAGGGCTGGAGGTCGAGCAGATAGGAATTCCGCATCGTGATCTTGCCGAATGCCCACGCCCTGCGGCGGCGCTGGCGGACGTTCGCAAAGTCGCGGATGATTTTGTCATCGTGCGGACGCTTCCGGGCGGGTTGACGGTGTTCACCGAGCAAATCGATTGGCAGCCTTTGCTCGAACGCTATCGCCTCGCGTTCTTGCGGACAGGAATCATTCGATTCGTATTGCAGACACGGGACATGAAGGGTGCGGCGTTCCTGGCCGTCTATGACGGGCGTTTGCGCCGCCGGCTGGAATTGCGCGTGGATGATTCACGCGGTTTCTCGATCCGGGCGGGAGTGGAGCTTCCAATGGCGGGCCTGCGCGTGGTGCGGCTTTGGGAAGACGCCGTGGAGAACGACGCCTTGATATTGCGGGAAGCGGTCGATTGCGTGCTGTTGTTTGGATCGCGCGGCTAAAACATTGAGACCGCGCGCAACCGTAAGCTAGCGGGTAGATCATTTGCCGCGCGGCGGGTCGGCTTCGACGGGGAGCACGTCGAGGCGCGTCTCGAAGAACCCGAAACGGCCCGTGGTGCTGTGGCCCAGGAGCAGGACGCGATAGGTGGTTTGGCCGCTGGCGATGTCGAAGCGGACTTCGCCGGCGCCGTTGGCGATCCACAGGGCGGGATGCCAGAGCAGCGTGTCGGAGTATAAGCCCGGGGCGTACGGATGAGCGTACTCGACGCCGACGAGTTTCTTCGCTTCGGCGTCCGCCTTGGCGATTGGGGCGACGGGTTGCGGATCGGGCGCCTTGCCGTCTTTCTTACCCTTCGATAGAGGGATAGGCGAATCCCCCTTTCCTCCCTTTTCTGCAATCTTCAACGCTTGCTCGGCTTGTTTGCGGCGAAGCTCCAAGGCGTTGTTAAGGGGGGGGGGCTGGCCAGGATCTTTGCTCCGATCGAAAAGATCCCGGGTGAAGGCGCGCGCCTTATTGTCTTGCATTGCCACGTAGGCGTTTGCCGAGGCTTTGGCGGACGTCTTATCGGCGGCCGTTTGGATTGGCTGCATATCGTCCCAAGCGGCGGCGCGCAGCGCGTGCGTCCGCGCCGGCGGCGCATCCTCTGGCAGGTGCGGCTGTTTCGGCCCTTGCGCGAGCACTTGTTCGAGCGGCGCATGGAAAGCCATCCCGTCCGCCACGTTTTGCTTGAAGAGGTTTGCAGGCGCCATCGGCAGAAGCGTGCCGAGGAAGAGGATGCCCAGACAGATCGCCAGACACGCAAACGCGCTGCCAAAGATCGAAGTGGCGCCCTGTGTTTGGCGGATGAGCCGATACGTCCCGACGAACATCAGCACGAGACTGGCACAGAGCAGGACGGCAAGGAGTGCGCCAAGAGCGACGCCGAGCCCGGTGCGGAAGCGATTCTCGAAGTCGCTGAACTCGGCCGCGGCAATTTGCACGGCGACGGCCGCATGCATGCGCTGGGCGCGCAGCTCGTCTTCCTCGCGAAATGCCGTCTTCCGCATCGGCGCCAAGACGGCGTCAAGGTTGGCTTCGTGCTGCTTTTGTACCTGCTCGGTCGGCATATTCTCGCGGCTGAATACGAGGGGTGTCGCGGCGCCAGACTGGGCCGCGGGAATGAAACGGCGCCAACCGTGGGTGCCGAGGAAGCGTTCGAGCATCTGGGCCGATTCGGGGGCGTCGTGCAGGACGACCTGGGCATCTTCGAGTTCGGAGCCGGCGCGGATTTCGTTGAGCAGCATGAAATGAGCGGAAAGGCTGCGCGAGCGTGCCAAGAAACGCTCATCGGCTACGGAGGCGAGGATCCAGTTGTTGGCCGGGTCGCCGCGCTCGGTGTGGGCGTTGATCTTGAGAAGCATATTCTTGCCAGGCAAATGTTGCTGCGTGCCGAGCGTGACGCCGAGGTCGAGCCGCTGGACCGCCGAGCGATAGGCGAGACGTTCGGCGACGGGCGTCAGAATCGATTCGATGGACTCGGCCGCGGCGCCCAGGAAGCCCGCGACGGTCTTGACGTTGGCAGCGAGCGTCATCGGCGTGACTTCGTAGGCGGTGACCTTGATAATGCCGCGCGCGTCGAGCGTCGGTTCGAGCGTGAAATCTTGCGCGCCGAGTTTGACGTCCACCCACTGTTGATCGACGACCTGGCCGCGGCACTGGGCGACCAGGAGAAGCCGGCGCGCGGGGCCTTGATTGCGAATCGTCAGCCGGATCGAATCGCCTTGCTTGCCGACGGCGGTGGGCAAGTGCAGGACGACGCCGGCGGGACGTATGCCGAGCCTGGCGAATGGATCTTGAATCTCGATGGTTTGGACCGGGGAGGTGATGCGAATCGTGTAAGCGCCCTTGAGTTCAGGCGTGAAGTCGAAATAGCCGAGGCCGAGCTGGTAGGTGGAATCGATGACGTCCTTGTTGGTCCACAGGATGACGCTGCCAGCGCTCGTGACCGGCGCGCCGCCTTTGGCGCGAATGCGATAGTAGACGCGATTGGAGACGCCGGCGATGAGGTCGCCGCCTTCAGGGAAGAAATCGATGTCGAGGTCCGTCGGTTCGAGAGGGACGACGCCTGCGAACGTGGTCATTTTCTTGCCGGTTTCGAATTCCAGCGTGAACGGCAGAAACTTGGTGGTTCCGGCGGGGAGTTGCTTGGGAATCGCAAATCGAAAAGTCTGCGACTGAGGTGCGGCGCCGGGCGTTGCGACATTGCCCTTCTTCGGCGGGAGGGCGCCGCCGCGGCCGATCTCAGGGATCGCGGAAAAGGCTTGCACGTCCGGCGTGACGGTCACCGCGACGGGGGGCTGATTGTCGAATTTGGCCATTGCGCGCTCAGGGGCCGGTCCGCCGCGAACGATGCCGGAGACCTCGTCGCCGGGCAGATAACGTCGCTGGTCAACGAGGAGATCGGGCGTGCGCAGATCGCGCACCACTTCGAGCCGATGGGTGGCGGGCTGCACGGGCGTTTGGCCGGCCTCGAGCGGATCGACCGTGAGCGTGTATTGTCCAGCGAGGAATTTCTCGGTGATCGGGAACTCTCGGGCGACGATGCCCCCTTCGGCCGTTGCAAGGTCGAGCTGGGCGACGACCTGATTTTTCGGGTCGATCAGAGCGACGCGAACCAGGATTGGCTGGGCGGGGGGCAACAGGCTGTAACGATCGAGCACGAGCACACGGAAGAACAGCACGTCGTTGCTCTGGTAGAGGATCTTGTTCGTGTCGATGCGCGTGACATAGGTCGGCGTCCGCACACGAATGTTGTCCTGCACGCGTGCGCGCCCCGCGCCCGTCTCGGCATCGACGCTCACGCGCAGGCTGCTCCCCGGTTTGGCGGCGCCGGCGTCGAGCTCGACGCGCGCTTTGCCAAGCTCATCGCTCTGAGTCCGCACGAAATGAATCTCGTTGCCCGTGTGTGCCTCGACGAGCCGAACGCGTAGGTTGCTCTGCGCTGGCTTCCCCTCGGCATTGCGCGTCGTGATATAAAGATTCGCCTTGCCGTTGGGCTGCAGCTGCGTCGGCCCGACCATGTGTACGTACGGGCTGGCGGCGTCGCGAACTTCCTTCGTCAGTTTTTCTTGCACATCCGCATACTTCGCAGGCAACACGGCAAATTCACCGTCGAGCAGGTCGTACTGCTTGCGCTGCTTGGCCAGGTCGCGGCGGTAGCCGTCGAGCTTGGTGCGATAGTAGGAGACGGACGAACCGACCGTCAAAAGAAGCGCGGCCGCCACTGTCCAGGCGACCCACGGCCGGCGCCAGAATGAACGCGGCGCCTTGGTGGTCATCGGCAGCGATGCGGGAATCGGCGCTGGATCGGCGGTGATCGAAGTCGCTGCGGCAGTCTCGAGCGGCAGTGTGAATTCTGGAACGGTATTGATCGCCCGGGCGGCGCGCGCCATCAGCCCTTGCTGCGTCTCGACCTGCGCCAGGGTTGCTTGACAACTCAAGCAGCCGCGCAGGTGTTCGCGCGTCTGCTGCAGCTCGTCAGCCTCCTGCAAGCCGTAAACGTAATCGAACAGACGTTCTCGACAATGTTCGCACGTTAACATAACCGATCACGAGTCCTTCAATACACGCCGAAGTTTCTGCAAGGCGGAGCGCATTTGCGTCTTCACCGTGCCAACCGGCGTTCGGCGCATCTTTGCGATCTCCTCGTACGTCAGATCTCCGTTCTGACGCAGGAGGAATACTTCTTTTTCCTCTGGCCGCAGCTCGTGCAGGGCCTTCTTCAGGCGTTCCAGAGTCTCCTTGTTTTCCAAAGCGTCACCGGGGGTCAGCACCTTTCCTTCGACTTCCGGCGGGGCGGCATCGCCAATCATCTTGGCGCGGCGACGCCAGGCGTTGCGCTGCAAGTCCTTCGCGGCGTTCAAGCCGACACGGAAAATCCAGGCACGCACGTTCTTGATGTCTTCGAGCGTCTCGCGCGTACGCCAGCACTTGATGAACACTTCTTGAGCGACATCCTGGGCGTCGTCGTGGCTGCCCAGCACGTAAAAGAGGGTGCTCACCAATTCGGTCCGCATCCCGTTGAAGGCGCAAACGAAGTCATCGGTGTCCATGGGGGCTCCCGCGGACTTCGGCTCACGCACATCCTGGGTGCTGACGGCCAACTCGCTCATGCCTTCATCCTACTAGACGATGCGCTGGGCGATACGGATTGCACATTATTTGCCGCTTGCGGCTTAGCGCTCGGAGTGAAGCACGCGAGCACTAAGCCGCAAACGGCCCAGGCCCATTGTGCCAGGAATTGACGCGAACTGTCTATGAAGAAATGCCCAAAAACACGCGGCGGTTCGGCACTCCCGTGAGAGCGCCGAACCGCCGTTGCGAGCGTTCGCCCAGGTTATTTCTTGCCGGCGGGGGCCGCGGCGGCAGCCGGCGCGGCGCCCGGAGCGGCAGCGGCGCCTTCGGCTCCTTCGGCCGCCTTCTCTTCCTTCTTCTTCGCTTTCTTCACGACGACCTTAATGACTTTCACCTTCGGCAAGCCATAGGGGCTGCGCTCGTCCGGCCAGCGTTCTTCCTTCGTGAGCTGGGCAATACGTTCGGCGCGCGTGAGCACGTTGCGGGCACGCTGCAACGTGTTCTTGCGGCGTAGACTCTTATCAATCGACATGGCGGGTTCTCTCCGGCAAATGGATGCTTCGGTATCTGGTTATGATAAAAACCAGGTCGGTGAGCGACAAGTGCCGCTTGCGGCTTAGCGCTCGCCGAGAAGCCTCAAATGATAGATCGCTCCTTCGCGAGCGCCAAGCCGCTAGAGGAGGTCGTGGAGTTCACGCACCGCCGCGCCAATGCCGCGCGGATGGCGGAAAATGCCGGTGCCGATGACGAGTACGTTGGCCCCGGCCCGTGTGGCGAGCCCAACAGTGTTGGCGTCGATGCCGCCGTCCACTTCCAGATCGCATTGTGGGTTATGTTCCTCGATGAGCTGCCGCAATTTGCCGATCCGCTCCGGACTGTACGGCAAAAATGCCTGGCCGCCGAAACCGGGGAACACTGTCATGCATAGCGCCAGATCGAGCAAAGGAAGATACGGCACGAGCGTTTCGACCGGCGTGTTCGGGTTGATCGCCATGCCGGTCTTAATGCCGCGTTTCTTGATGTCCGAGAGCAAAGGCCGGGCGTCCTCCAGTACTTCCTGATGAACGATCACAAGGTCGGCCCCCTTGTCGATAAACGCAGGGGTAAACTTGGCGGGCTCCTCAACCATCAGATGGACTTCGATGAAGAGCTTGGTGATGGGCCGCAGCCCTTCGACAACGACCGCTCCCATGCTGAGATTGGGGACGAAATGTCCGTCCATGACATCGACGTGCAGCCGCGTGACGCCGGCGCTCTCCGCTTCGGCGACTTGGGCGCCAAGCTTGCTGAAATCGGCCGCGAGGATCGAGGGAGACAAGTAAATCATTACGTTAGTTTATTGAATGTCGGCGGCTTGTAGACTATTCATCATGTAACCATCCACCCCTCTCCCCGTGAGTACAGGGGGAGAGGGGAGAACGGCAACGCGGCAAGACTCCTATCTTGCTGAACCCAACCAAACGACGAGGAAGCTACATGAACGCGCTGTGTGCAACGTTACTGCTGATCGGCATCGTGGGCGACGACAAAACGACGAGCTGGGACTTCGAGGACGCAACCATCGGCAATCTCCCCGCGGGCTGGACGGCCGCCAAGACCGGCAAGGGCGAAGGCAGCGTCTGGAGAATCGGCGTGGACAAGACCGCGCCGAAGGGCACGAAGGTGCTCGCCCAGACTTCGCCCGATGGTCCAAATGCCCTCTTCAATCTTTGCATCGCCGACAAGTCGAAGTTCGCCGATCTCGATCTCTCGATCGCGTTCAAAGCCGTCGCCGGCAAACGCGATCAGGGCGGCGGCCCCATGTGGCGCGTCAAGGATGCCGACAACTATTACGTCGTCCGCATGAACCCGCTCGAAAGCAACTTCCGCCTCTATAAGGTCGTCGCCGGCAAACGCATCCAACTCGGCGACGCCGAGGTCACGGGGGACACCGGCAAATGGCACACCATTCGGGTCGTGCACAAGGGGCAGCACATCCAATGTTACTTCAACGGCAAAAAGCTGCTCGACGTTAAAGACGACGCGTTCAGCGAGGCGGGTAAGATTGGCCTGTGGACCAAGGCCGATGCGCAGACCTCCTTCAGCAATCTTGTGCTTCGCAAACCCATCGATTAACAATGTTTCTTGGAGGAACTCGGCCATGATTCGTAATGTCTCGATCCTCGCCGCTTTGCTTGTACTCGGCATCGCGGCGACCCTTGTGTCCGATGGGCGGTCCGCCGGCGCGGCCGCGTCGCCGCGCCAGGTATTCGTCGTCAACACCGGCGACGGCACGGTCTCGCTTGTCGATCTTATCAGCATCAAGGAGGTGAAACGCTTCCCTGTTGGTCCGCGCCCGTACGGCATTGCCGTGTCCAAGGACGGCAAGACCGTTGCCGTCGGCGTCGAGGACGAGGAGTGCGTCAAGTTCTATTCTCTTCCCGATTTCAAGCTCAAGGGCAAAATACCGATCGGCAAGATGTTCAACGATCACATCGTTCTAACCAATGACGGCAAGGACATCGTCGTCGCCAACTTCTACAGCGACGATATCGTCGGCATCAACATCGACACGATGAAGGAGTCGTTCCGCATCAAGGAGCTGAGTGCGCCGCACGTCGTTCGCTATGGCCCTCTGGGCAAGTACGTTTATGTTACCTGCAAGAAGGCGACCGGCGTGGCCGTCGTCGATCTCGCGGAACGCAAGCTTGTCAAGTTCTACCCGTTGACCGTCAACCCGCGCAGTCTCACGTTCACGCCCGATGAATCGAAGATCTTCTGCGGCGCACATTGGGTTAACGGATTCTTTGAAGCCGATCTGAAAACCGGCAAGGTGAGCCGTATGATCGAGCTGGCGCCGCCCAAGGAAAATGCGCAACCACAGGAGGTCACCTACCACGGTGTGCAAGCCGTTCATGACAACATCGTCCTGGCAGCCAACGAAGGTCGTTCGTTCCTCGACGCCGTCGATATGAGCACGGGCAAACTGCTCTATCGCCTGACGGACGTGTCGAAACCGTGCTGCATCGAGCCGATCCCTGGTTCCAAAGCAGACAAGGTGCGCGTCATGCTCAGCAACCTCGGCGACCATACGCTGCAATTTGTCGATGTGTCGCGCGACGGTCAGATGAAGACCGTCGGCAAAGTGTTCGTGGGCAAGGCCCCCAAGCGCGTCGCGTTTTTACCAAACTGAAAGTATCTCGAAAGGACTCGCGCACCGATCCTTGTTTCCTTCTCCTGATTTGTGTTGCATCACCAATAAAATCGATTATGATACTACTGCTCTTGAGGTTTGCCGAGGTTCCTTGGAAGTGATGACTTCGCCGTTGTCTCGCCAGTTCTCTCGTCCCAGGCCGCAAGACATTTGACATCCCGTTGACGCCGCCTGGATCCTTATGGGGGACGCTGCGGTGGCGTGAAGTTCTCTGAAGGAGGTTTGTGGTGGGAAAGAAACTGTACGTCGGCAACCTTGCCTACAGCACGACCGAAAACGACCTGACGCAGGGGTTCGGCGCATTCGGCACCGTGCAATCGGTCCAGATCATCATGGATCGCGACACCGGCCGTTCGAAAGGCTTTGGCTTCGTCGAAATGGGTTCCGATTCGGAAGCCCAGGCGGCCATCGAAGGCATGAACGGCAAAGACATGCAAGGCCGTAAGCTCACCGTCAATGAAGCCCGACCCAAGGAAGATCGTGGCGGCGGCGGTGGTGGTGGCGGTGGACGCGGCGGCCGTGGCGGCGGCGGCGGCTACGGCGGCGGCGGTGGACGCGACCGCTACTAGGCCCAAACGAAATCGCGAAGCCGCTCTTCGTTTAGCGCTCGCGGAATTGCGCCAGCTCACGCGGCGCTTCTCCGCGAACGTTAGATGAAGAGCGGCTTCGCATTGATACACCCCTTCGCGCCAAGGAGATCCAACGATGAACGAACCGTCATCGTCCGCATCCCCCTCCTCGGCGGAGGTGCGCACACTATTGCAGACGATTGCCGTGCTGTTGCGACACACGCATCATCTTGGCCCCGAGGCGCAGCTGTTGCTGGCGGATCTTGTCGAAGAATTGGGCAACTCGCTGGAACAAGCCAATGTCCCTTCCACCGAACTCGCACACCTGACCGAGTCGGCGTCGCATCTGGTCGAGGTCGCTCTTGCCGAGGACGCGCCCGGTATCCTGGAGGGAGCACGCGATCGGCTCGAACGCGCGACCGTCGCGGTGGAAACGGCTTCGCCCGCGCTGGCGGGACTGGCGCGGCGGCTGGCGGAGATGCTGTCGAACATCGGTATCTGAGAAAAGGAACAAGGAAAAAAATCTCGAAGAGCCACGTTCTCTTCTCTCGCTTTTTCCTTGTCACGAGGCAGTCATGGCGATCTCGTTTCCATGTCCCAATTGCAAGACCCTGATCCAGGTCGGCGAAGAGCTGACTGGCCAAACGGGACAGTGTCCGCGCTGCCAAAGGCTGATCCTGATTCCGTCGGCACAAACGCCGGTGCCGGTCCTCCTGGACGAGCAAGGCCGCCCTGTGCCGACGGCCCCTCCGCTGGCATCGCGCCGCGACAAGCCCGCGCCGGTTTTCGGTGATAACGACGACAGACCCCGTTCGCGCCGCGGCCGAACCGCCGCCGAGAAGTTGCCCGACGGGCCGACTTGGCCCTGGGCGCTCGGCATTTTCGGCGCGATTGTGATTGTCATTCTGCTGTTCAGCAGCTTCGTTACGCTTTTCACTTATCGGCCGCGCGAAGTGCCATCGAATTTGATCGTCGTCGAGCAACGGCGGCCTTTTGCCGAAGTTCCCGCCGTCACGGTCGGCCGCCTGGAAGGCAATCGCGCCATCATGCAGGATGGCGTCTTCCAGATTCGCGGCATGATAGCGATTTCGGATCCCATCGATTTCGGCGCCGGAGTCAATGGCCTGTCGCGCCACAAGCGCTATGAGATCGAACTTCGCGGCGATCGAAATTACATCGTGGAGGTGGATGGCAAACAGTTCAACGCCACGGTGCGCGTCGAGGATCGCTTCGACAAAAACATGGAATTCTTCCGCGGATTCGGCAGGCATGCTCGGCTTGAGTATTGGCCGCTACGGACCGAGATTCACACGATTTACGCTTCCAACGTCGATGGCGCTCTGGGCGAATTCACGTTGACGATTCGCGAAGCGGGTCGGCCCAAGCCATTTGTGCCGTGATTTCCCCCCCCTCTCCCTCTGGGAGAGGGGCTGGGGGTGAGGGCAGCCGACCCCGCAGATTCGCTACGCTCATCCGCGGGCTTGGGCGTTATCCGATCGAGCACGCCAGCCGATAGAGAATGTTTGACGCCGTTTCCACCTCATCGAGCGGAACCCATTCGTCGATCGTGTGCGCCTTGGCGATGTCGCCCGGCCCGAAAATTACACTTGGGATGCCCGCCCATGCCAGCGTCGCCGCGTCGGTTCCGTAGGGGACGGCGTGTACGCGATGGCTGCCGCGCTCGGCGTCGATTGCCGTGCCGAGCAGCTTTTGGATTTCCTCGGAGCCTTGCGGACTGAGCGCGGGATCGCAGATCCACGTCTCACCCATCTCCACGGGGAAGTCGATGCCCGCCTTGTCGACGAGAAACGACAGCAACAAACCTGGCGCGTTGCCCGGCTTCTCCCCCAGAACGACGCGGCGATCAATCGCAATCCGGCAGCGGTCGGGCACCGTGTTGACGCTGACGCCTCCTTCGATGCCGCCCACGCTTAGCGTTGCCGGTCCGAGCAGCGGATCGCTTGTCGTCGTGCGCAGGTGAGCGGAATATTGCTCGATGCCGACGAGCAATCTCCCCATGCGGTAGATGGCGTTGATGCCCTTCTCCGGAGACGAGCTATGGCACGAACGCCCCGTGGTCGTCATGTGCCAGCGCACGACCCCTTTATGAGCGTGCACGATGTTGAGACTGGTCGGCTCCGCGACGACGGCGAAGTCGGCGCGCACGTGCTTGGCCATTTCCATCACACCCAGCTTCGTGTTCTCCTCGTCTACCGAGCACGCCATGATGATGTTGCAGCATCCCTTCGGCTTCTCGCGCACGAGTCGGGCGAAGCAGGCGAGCATCGACGACATGCCGCCTTTGATATCGCACGACCCACGGCCATAGAGCTTGTTGCCTTCGATCTTGGCGCCGAACGGTTCGACGATCATGCCGTCAATCGGCACTGTGTCTTGATGGGCTTCAAGAAGGAGCGTGCGTTTGGCGCCGGGGATGGTCAGGCGCGCGACGATGTTCTCGCGCTGGGGCGCGACGGGCTGGCGCTCATAGGGCACGCCAAGTCCACGGAAGAACTTGTCGAGATAGGCCGTCACGCGATGTTCGAGCGTGATGTCGGCGGGGATGTCGGCGCGAAACGGATTGACGCTGGGAAGTGATACCAGGTCGCGCACGAGCCGGGTGGTTTCGATCATGAACAATCTCCTCGTTCCCAGATTACGATTTGGCTGCAAGAAACGGGCCCGGATCAAGCTTCAGGAAATGCACGACATTGTTCAACTCGCTCTCGTCGCGCAGCATTACCAGAAGCTCGTCGCGGTCAAGCCCTGCCGCCGCGATCATGTCGAGCAGCGCCACGCGATGGCGCAGATACTTGAAGTAGCCCCAGCGACCGCAACTCAGATGCGCCAGGTACAGAACGCTAGGCGGCGCCAAGACGTAGAACCACCAGCGATTCAGCATTTCGCACAAGGACGCGCCAAGCACGTCTTCCCACCAGGTCAATTGTAGGCCGACGAGAAAACCCGCGAATCCGACTAGCCCGAGAAAATAGGGGAACAGCCCCGTCTTCATCTGCTCCTCGATGCTCAACATTCGGCCAAAGAGTTTCGCGTGCTGGCGTTCGAACTTCGAGCGGAACGATTCGACGACTTGCAGCACCTCGCCAGAGCGGCCAATGGTGACCTCGTCGCCGTCCTCAAGCAGCTCGCGAAAGTTTTCCGCGCGGCGCTGGATGCTTTCGAGTCGATCGTCCAGCGTTTCCTCGTCGGATTCGTCGGTCATGCGAAACTCCAGGCCTCGAGAGCGCGTGGCACGGTCTTTTCTAAGGATTCGCAGGAAAAGAGAAACCTCTCGTATTGCAGCTAGCGGCATAGCGCTCGCGCGGCGATTTGCAAACACTAAACCGCAGACGGCGCTGACATCGCACTCCCTTGTCTATGTGATCTAATCTGATAGCACAGACTAACGCAGCCAATCTTCTGAGGTTCCCATGAAATTGCTCCGCTCCATGCTACTCGGCTTGGTCGTAATGCACTTCGGCGCCATCACGATCCGAGCTGACGACAAGCTCGTCCTCCACCGCATCGCATTCGGAAGTTGCGCCCGCCAGGATAAGATGCAGCCGATCTGGAGCACGCTGCTGACGGCAAAGCCCGACATCTATCTGGCCCTCGGCGACAACATCTACGGCGACACGGAAGACATGGCCGTCATGAAGAAAAAATACGACCTGCTCGGCGCCATCCCCGGCTGGCAGAAGCTGACGAAAACCTGCCCCATCCTCGCGACCTGGGACGATCACGACTACGGCGTCAACGACGGCGGCGCCGAGTACCCCAAGAAGGACGAATCGCAGCAGCTCTTTCTCGACTTCTTCGGCGTCGCCAAAGATTCGCCGCGCCGCAAGCAGAAGGGTATATATCACGCGGAATCGTTTGGCCCGCCGGAGAAACGCGTGCAAGTGATCGTGCTCGACACGCGCTATTCCCGCAGCCCGCTCAAGAAGAAGGCGATCAAGCCGCCGTTCGGCGAAGGCCCCTATGAGCCGTCAGCCGACACCAAGGCAACCATGCTCGGCGATGCCCAATGGCAATGGCTCGAAGAGCAATTGAAGGTCCCGGCCAGAGTGCGCATTCTCGTCACGAGCATCCAGGTCGTCGCCCAGGATCACGGCTGGGAGAAATGGCACAACCTCCCGCATGAGCGCGAACGCCTATTCAAGCTCATCAAGGACACGAAAGCCGGCGGCATCGTCTGCGTCAGCGGCGATCGCCACCTCGCCGAGCTGTCGATGATGGACGCCGGCATTGGTTATCCGCTCTACGATCTCACTTCGAGCGGTTTGACCGAAGCCTCACAGAAATGGCGCAAACAAGAAGTCAATCGTCATCGCGTCGCCACCATGAACTGGGGCAACAACTTCGGCCTTATCACCATCGACTGGTCGCGCGACGATCCGCTCGTCCGCCTGCAAATACGCGCCGAGGACGGTGACGTCACCATCCAAGAGCGCATCCCTCTCGGCATGCTCCAGCCCGGCGCCATCAAAAGCAAAACGGCTGCGTCTCTCGTGCGCATCGACGGCATCGTCATGAGCGCCGAGGTTGTCAAACTAGCGCTCAACAAGGAAGTGGCCGTGGAGATGAAGGTCGTCGCGACCGGCATAACGAAAAAAGGCGATCTGATCTTCCTCAACTCCGCCTTCGATCGCACCAGCGACGAAAATTTCACGATCGTGCTCAACCAGGACGCCCAGGCCAGTCTCGCCAAGGCCGGTATCACGCTGCCGCGCACGTACTTCGAAGGCAAATCGATTCGCGTTCAGGGCCCATTGACCTTGTTCAGCGGCCGACCGCAGATTATCGTCTCCAGCGCGGCAAAGATCGAAGTGTTGAAGACACCTTGACAGCCGCATACGGCCTAGCGCTCGCGTTTTCACTTCCGAGCGCTGAGCCGCAGGCGGCAGGAGCACGGCGGCATGACTCAAGAGCGGCTCAAAGTGCTGATCGTTGACGACGAGGTCGCGCTCGCCGAGACCATGGCCGAGGCGCTCGAACGTTCCGGCTATGTCGTCACGCTCGCCCACTCCGGCGCCGAAGCGCTGAGACTTATCGAACGCGCAGAGCCGAGCGTCATCCTTACCGATCTCAAGATGGAAGGCATGGACGGCCTCACGCTCCTCAAGAAAGCCAAGCAG
The DNA here is from genome assembly GCA_005799265.1 of Planctomycetia bacterium. GTDB lineage: Bacteria > Planctomycetota > Planctomycetia > Gemmatales > Gemmataceae > SIAQ01. The sequence continues at coordinate 16,735 of SYHD01000018.1, forward strand.
GAGCTACCCGACGCCGAAGTCGTCGTCATCACTGGTCATGGCGATGTCACCACCGCCGTCGAAGCCATGCGCGCCGGCGCCGCCAACTACGTGCAGAAACCCGTCGGTCTCGAAGAACTGCGCACCATGGTCGACAAGGCGGCTGAACGCTTCCGCCTCGCCCAGGACAATCGCCAGCTCAAGGCCCAGCTCGACGAAAAATTCGGCTTCGAAGGCCTCGTTGGCAATAGTCCGAAATTCCTCGACGTCATCAACCGTCTCAAAAGCATCGCGCCGACCTCCGCCACCGTCCTCATCAACGGCGAAACCGGCACCGGCAAGGAGCTTATCGCCAAGGCCATCCACAACAACAGCCCGCGCAAGCTCAAGCATTTCGTGCCGATGAACTGCACCGCCATCAACGAGAACCTCCTGGAGGACGAGCTGTTCGGCCACGAACCGCACTCGTTCACCGGCGCCGACAAGCTGCGCAAAGGCCGCTTCGAGTACGCCAATGGCGGCA
>SYHD01000205.1 GCA_005799265.1 Planctomycetia bacterium
AGCGCAAGCGACGGACGTTTCAATCCGTCGCTTGCGCTGCCGGCTAACGCCGACGCCGACTTCTGCATCACGGGCACGGTCGATCCGACACGGCAACTTCCCGAAGGACCGTTTGGCGATCATCTCGGCTACTACAGCCTCGCGCATCCGTTTCCGGTCCTGAATGTCGAGAGCGTGCGTCATCGCAAGGACGCGATCTGGCCGTTTACGGTCGTGGGCCGGCCGCCGCAGGAGGACACGAACTTCGGCGCGATCATTCACGAAATCACCGGCCCGATCATCCCAACGGTGGTGCACGGTGTCCACGCGGTCCACGCCGTCGATGCCGCGGGCGTGCATCCCCTGCTGTTGGCGATTGGTAGCGAGCGTTACGTGCCGTATCAGCCGCGCCGCCGGCCACAGGAATTGTTGACGTGCGCGCACGCGATCCTGGGACAAGGCCAATTGTCGCTGGCGAAGTATTTGTGCATTATCGCGAAGGAGGACGCGCCGGAGCTTGACATTCACGACATCCCGCGTTTCTTCGCACATCTTCTCGAACGGATCGACTGGACGAGCGACGTCCACTTCCAGACACGGACGACGATCGACACGCTCGATTATTCGGGCAGCGGCTTCAACGAAGGCTCAAAGGTGGTGCTCGCCGCAGTCGGGCCGCCGCGCCGCGCGCTGCCGACGACCGTGCCGGGCAACTTGCGTGACGGTTTCTGCGAGCCCCGCGTGTGTTTGCCTGGGGTGCTGGCAATCCAGGCGAATTGCGACTTGGACCGTTTTTGCGAATCGTTCAAGCCAAGCGACACTATCAATTCGTTTCCGCTGATCGTGCTGGTAGATGACCCGGACTTCACGGCTCGGACGTTGAACAACTTCATATGGGTGACGTTCACACGCTCGAATCCCGCAGCCGACATCTCCGGCATCGGCGCGTTCACGTCGCAGAAGCATTGGGGCTGCCACGGTTCGCTGGTAATCGACGCGCGCAGCAAGCCGCATCACGCGCCGCCGCTGGTGGAGGATGCGGCGGTGAGCAAGCGCGTCGATGCACTGGCGGCGCCGGGCAAGCCGTTGCATGGGATTATCTGACATGATCTACAAGCCCGCAGGCGACGAAGGAGCCTGCGGGGTTTTCGCTGCGGCTTCCTTTTGCTTGCGCGCGACGCGCGCGTCGATGAACGACTTGACGCACAGGCCGACGAAAATCAAGCACAACGCCGACATCGTGATTGAACCAACGATCCCCGGGCCGAACGCGAATCCATCGCGTGTCGATGCTACAATAACTCGGCCCAGCGGGACGGCGAATCCGATCAAGCCAAGCAGAGCCGCGCCGTGCATGCCGTGCATGCGATACTTCTCGTAGCTCGCAAGAACGCCGAGCAAGATGAGCGGTACACCGAAGAACGCGGGGATGAGCGCCGTGACGCTGGCCATGGCCGTGTAAATGTACAGAGCAACGCCGAGCACGCTGAGCAAGGCGCCGAAGACGATCGCGATGGGGGCCATCGAGGAAACTCCTTATGGGACTTGTGCGCGAAAACGCAAACGAGCAGATTTACTTCTTGCCGAGACAATAGAGCAACCCGTCCGTCGTGCCGATCACTAAACAGCCGCGCGACACCGCGGGGGACGCCGTGATACCCTGACCCAGATCGAGGCTCTGCACTTCCGTCCCCTTAGCGAGGTCGAGCACGTGCAGCGTGCCGCCGGTAGCGCCGAAGTAGACGCGCATGCCGGCGACGACCGGCGAGCTATCGACGCGGCCATTCGCCTGGAAGACCCACGCCACGTCCCCCTTGATGCGATCGATGGCGTGGAGGTTACGATCGCGATTGCCGGCGACGACGTACTTGTCCGTGACGGCGGCGGAGCTGTAGAAGGGCTGGCCGCGCTTGGGGGCGTAGGACCAAAGAACCTCCTTTTTCTTGAGATCGATCCCCTGCATTTCGTTGTTCATGTTGCCGACGTAGAGCTTGTCGCCGATGACCGCCGCGGTCGCCGCTGCCTGGCCAGACAGCTCGACCTTGGCGTTCGATTTGCCCGTCTTCACGTCGATCATGTGCAGATGGCTGTCGCAGCCGGCGACGAAGGTCTGGCCATTGGCGATGAGCGCGGAGCCGTTGACGGGACCTTCGGTCTTCGTTTTCCAAACGACCTTGCCACTCTTGATGTCGAAGCAATAGAGGCTTGCGTCGTGGGAGCCGAAGATCACGGTGTCGTCGGCGAAGGTGGCGCCGCCGGTAATTTCGCCGTTGGTCTCGTAATCCCAGAGCTTCTTGCCATTGACGGCGTCAACGCAGTAGAACATGCCGTCCTCGTCGCCGACGAAGATCTTGTCTTTGAAAAAACTCGGCGGCGCCTTGATGGGGCCGAGCTTCGACTTCCACTTGAGGGCGCCGGTCGCCAGCTCAAAGGCGTGCAGATGGTCGTCGTAGCAGCCGACATAGACGACGCCGTTGACGATGGCGGCGGTCGATTCGATGCCCTTCTTGAGATCGACCTTCCAGCGAATTTCGAGTTTGGCGGGCAGCGCACCATTGGCGACACCGGTCTGCAGCGAATTGCCGCGGAAGAGGGGCCAGTCGTCGGCAACGAGGACGGTCTGGGCGGGCGTGGTCACCATCGTTGCCGGCAAGGTCAACAACATACTGCAACACAGGAACGTCATGAGGGAGCGCATTGTCATCGTAATCTCCTTCTCCAAGTGAGCTCACGCAAAGGCGCAAAGGCGCAAAGGAAACAATACGACACGGTGGTAATAACTTTTGCCCAGCACTGAAGGAATTCGTTCCTACCATTCTTTGCGCCTTTGCGCCTTTGCGTGAGCTTATTTTGGCGTAGGGCCAAAATCCACAGGCACACCCGATTCTATTGTAACGATCAAACTGCCATTGTGCAGATTTCCTCTTCCAGACCATAATGTTCCCTTCACGTTTCAAGAGCTCGCAACCCCGTCTTTTTCCCAAGGAGCGTGTCATGCGTAAGTGGTTCTTCTTGACTCTCGGTCTGCTCGCCCTCGTCGGCGTCGTCGTCTCCACGCAAACCATGTTCTCACAGGCGCCGGCCGACCAGGCCGGCGAAGGTCCGGAAAAAGTCGTGCCGCCTAAGATCGCGGTCAGCAAGGTCGTCAAGGTCACCGTGTATCCCAACAGCGCGCTCATCAGCCGCGAAGTCGATGTGCCCAAGGGGGACGGGCTGATCGAGCTCACTGTAAGTGAGCTCCCGCAGCAGACCGTGCAGAGCTCGCTCTATTCCGAAGGCAACGACGGCATGCGCATCCTGACGACGCGCTATCGCACACGCCCCGTCCAGCAAGACACCCGCGAGGAAGTCCGCAAGCTGAGCGATGAAATGAAGAAGCACCAGATCCATCTCGAAAAGATCGAAGCCGACATCAAGACGATCGAGCAAAATCTGGTCGCCGTCAGCAAGCTCGAAAACTTCACGGACAAGACCACCGTGTCGGCCACCGAGAAGGGAGGCCTCAACCCCGAGGCCGTTGTCAAGCTGATCACCTACGTGATGGAACAGCGCACCGAGAAGACGAAGGAACTCGTCAAGCTCCGGCAAGAAGCGAAGACCATCGGCGAGCAGTTCGGCTTCCTGCAGCGGAAGCTGTCGAGCATCTCGTCGGGCACGAGCAAGATCGAGCGCGACGCCGTCATCGTCATCGATCGTAGCAAGGCGATGGGCGGCAAGATCAAGCTCAACTACCTCGTCGATTCGGCGACCTGGCGGCCGCAGTACAAGCTCCGCGCGGGCAAGACCAATGAGGAAGTGCAGATCGACTATCTGGCGGCCCTAGTGCAGCGCACGGGCGAGGACTGGAATAGCGTGGAGCTGACGTTGTCCACCGCGCAGCCGATGCTGAACGCGGCGCCGCCGGACCTGAAGGCGCTGGGCGTCACGGTGATGGCGCGGCCCAATGCGGTGGTCGTGAACAATCCGGGACCGATCCCGCAGCCGCAGGCCTCCGCTCCATATGGTGGTCCACTGCCTCCGGCGCCTCCGCAGCCGCCAGGAGTACAGTTCGCGCCGTTGGTGGTGTCGCCGAATATGCAATGGGCGGTTCCTAATTCGATTTACGTCAATCCGAAGAGCACGGCTGAAATGGCCCAGGATGCGTTGGAGTACAGGAACAGAGCTCAGGAGTTGGCGAACAAGAGCAAGGATGGAAAGGAATCCGCGTTTCTCTTCAACGAAGCCGCTGCCTTGGATCAGACGCGTGAGTTGACCAAGTCGAGCGAAGAGATCGCGATCGAACGCCTGCACGTCGGCAAAGGCGCCGCCTGCGCGGAGGGGCCGACCGTGGCGTATTTGCTCAAGTCGAAGATCTCGATCCCGTCGCGCAACGACGAACAAGTCATCGAGGTGACCAAACTCAACCTGACGCCGAAGTATTACTACAAGGCCGTCCCCGTGCTCAATCCGCACGTCTATCGCCTGGCCGACCTCGCCAACAAGAGCACCTATGTGCTGCTGCCCGGCGAGGCGACGATGTATCAAGGGGCCGATTTCGTCGGCCGCATGGCCATGCCGCTCGTCGCGATCGGCGAGGAGTTCACCGCAGGCTTCGGCGTCGATCCGCAGTTCCAGGTCAAACGCAAGCTGATGGAGAAGACGCGCACGACGCAAGGCGGCAATCAATTGCTCAAGTACGATTACCGCATCCTCGTCAATAGCTTCAAGACCGAGGCCGTGCGCATGCAGGTGTGGGACCGCTTGCCGCATTCGGAGACAAGCGAGACCGCCAACATCACGCTGGTGAAGTCTGCCCCCGAAACGAGTAAGGACCCGCTCTACATGCGTGAGAGCAAGGTGCAGAACCTCTTGCGTTGGGACCTCGACGTCGAACCCGGGATGAACGGCGAGAAGGCGCTGGCCATCACCTACGAGTTCCGCATTGAGCTCGATCGCCTAGCGGTGATTACCAGTTTCTCGACGAGATAGGTATCTCTCCCCTCTCCCCCTG
>SYHD01000019.1 GCA_005799265.1 Planctomycetia bacterium
GAGCGCACCCGCGAGATCGGCATCCGCCGCGCCCTCGGCGCCAAGCGCTCCGACATTACCTTCCAGTTCCTCATCGAGGCCATCGTGCAGACCACCGTCGGCGGATTGCTCGGCGTCCTCGTTGGCATCAGCTTGCGTTTCCTCCTCCCCTGGGCGGCACACACACTCTTCAGGCTCGAACTGCCCGCGCTGCTCAACTGGCAGCCGATCGTACTGTCGATGGGGGTCTCTCTCGGCGTCGGTGTCTTCTTTGGCCTGTATCCCGCCTACCGGGCGTCGCGTCTCGATCCGATCGAAGCGTTGCGGCACGATTGATCCGTCGCGCGCGGCCTAGCGCTCGGATTGATCTGCGCGAACGCTATAGACCGCCAGCGATGACGCTTGAGATTCCTCCGATTCCGCTATAATAACCAAGGTCTGATTCACGCGCCAACGCTGCTATGGGAAGCTAATGATGAAACATGCTCTTGCGCGATGTCTGCCCCATTTCCCCAAGATCATCCTCGCGCTGCTTGCGTTTCTCCTGTATCTCGTTCCCACGGCGCGCAGCCAGCAGGGAGACGATTTCTTCGAGCGCAAGATCCGGCCCGTGCTGGCCGAGCATTGCTATTCGTGCCACTCCGCCGAGCTGAAGAAATTCAAGGGCGGACTCGCTCTCGATACGAAGGCCGGCTGGATGGAAGGCGGTGACAAGGGCCCTTCGATCGTGCCCGGCGATCCCGACAAGAGCCTGCTCATCAAGGCCATTCGCTACACCGATCCCGAGCTGAAGATGCCCAAGAAAGGCAAGCTCCCCGACGACGTCATCGCCGATTTCGAGAAGTGGGTGCGCATGGGCGCACCGGACCCGCGCACGGGCAAGGTCAAGGTCGCACACAAGTATCCGACCGTCGAGGAAGGCCGCAACTTCTGGGCGTTCCAGTCGCCGACGCTGCGGGAAATTCCGAAAGTTAATGACGCCTCGTGGCCGCGTAACGACATCGACCGCTTCGTGCTGGCCAAGCTTGAATCGAAGAACCTGCGGCCGAGCGCCGACGCCGATCGCGCGGTGCTATTGCGGCGGCTTTACTACGCGATCATCGGCCTGCCGCCGACGCCCCAGGAGATTGACGCCTTCGTCAACGATCGCTCACCGCAAGCGATCGTCAACGTCGTCGATCGGCTGCTGGCGTCGCCTCACTTCGGCGAACGCTGGGGCCGGCACTGGCTCGACGTGGCCCGCTTTGCCGAATCGTCCGGCGGCGGCCGCACGGCGATCTTCAGGGATGCGTGGCGCTATCGCGATTACGTCATCAACGCCTTTAACAGCGACAAATCGTTCGCGCAGTTCATCATCGAGCAACTCTCTGGCGATCTGCAAGACGCGCGCACGCCGGAGGAACGCTACTGGCAGCTTGTCGCGACGGCGTTCCTCCTGCTCGGTCCGACGAACTTCGAACGCCAGGACAAGCCGCTCCTGGAGATGGACGTTATCGACGAGCAGATCGACACCATCGGCAAGGGCTTCCTCGGCATGACCATCGGCTGCGCACGCTGCCACGATCACAAGTTCGATCCGATCCCGACGAGAGATTATTACGCCCTCGCCGGCATCTTCAAGAGTACGAAGTTCATCGTGCACTCAAACGTGTCGAAGTGGATGGAACGGCCATTGCCGGCCCAGGATCCGATGCTTGAAGCCGCGATCAAGAAGCACGAGACCTTGGTGGCGTCATTGAAGGCCCAGATCAAGATCGCCAAGGCGAAGAATCCCAATGCTGGCGTCGTTAACGAGCCGATCAAGGGAACGCCGCTCGCCGTCAAGGATTTGCCCGGTATCGTCATCGATGACGTGGACGCGCGCAAGGTCGGCGCCTGGAAGCACTCGGTCTTCAGCGGCAACTACATCGGCCAAGGCTATCTTTATGACGACCGCGCGATGAAGGGCGAGAAGACGCTGACCTTCCAGCCCGAGTTCGCCGAGAGCGGCATTTACGAAGTTCGCCTGGCGTACACGGCTTCGACCAATCGCGCCGACAAGGTCGCCGTGCGCATCTTTCATCGCGAAGGCGACGACACAGTGCTCATCAATCAAAAGCTGCGGCCGCCGATCGACGGACGCTTCGTGTCGCTGGGGCGTTACCGTTTCACCAAGGGAAATCAGTGGTTCGTGATGCTGACGACCGACGGCGCCAACGGGCACGTCATCGGCGATGCTGTGCAATTCTTGCCGGAAGCGCTTGCCGACAAGCAGGCGCCGAAGCTGGCGCCATTGACGAAGATCGAAGAAGGCAAGGCTTCGGTGGCCGATCTCGAAGCCCGGCTGAAACAGCTTGAGAAGAGCGCTCCCGAACGGCAGATGGCGATGGCCGTGGCCGACGGCGACAAGATTGGCGACTTCCACGTCTGCATCCGCGGCATCGTCCACAACAAGGGCGAAATGGTCAATCGCGGCTTCCTGCAAGTGGCGACGCGCGGCACGATGCCCAAACTCTCGAACAAGGAGAGCGGCCGGCGTGAGTTGGCGGCGTGGATCGCCAGCCCCGATAATCCGCTCACGGCACGCGTCTTCGTCAATCGCGCCTGGCATCACCTGATGGGCGTCGGCCTCGTGCGCACCGTCGATAACTTCGGCGCCACCGGCGAGACGCCGTCGCATCCCGAGTTGCTCGACTACCTCGCCGTCCGCTTTGCCTCCCCTCTTCCCACCGGGGGAGAGGGGCCGGGGGTGAGGGGGGGCTACGGCTGGTCAGTCAAGAAGCTCATCCGCGAGATCGTTCTGTCGCGTGCCTATCAGATGTCCAGCGAATCAAACGTTGAGGGTATGAAGGCCGATCCCGAAAACCGCCTGCTTTGGCGTGCGAATCGCCAGCGCATGCAGGCCGAGTCTCTGCGCGACACGATTCTCGTCGTCAGCGGCCAGCTCGACCGCGCCACGCTCGGCAACACAATCAAGAAGGGCACGACGGCGGAGCGCGATTATGTCTTCGACGACGTGCGCCGCAGCATCTACACGCCGATCTTCCGCAATCGCTTGAACGAGCTGTTCGATGTGTTCGACTTCCCCGATCCGAACATGGTCATGGGCCGCCGCAACGTCAGCACCGTGCCGACGCAGGCCCTGTTCATGATGAACAGCCCGTTCATCATGACGCAGGCACGCCACGCGGCGACGCTCGCACTCAAGGACGCCGACGCGAAAGACGCTGAACGCATTGACCTCGCCTATCGCAAATCGCTCGGCCGCCTGCCGACGCCGCGCGAACGCGAACTGGCGGTGCGGTACGTGAGTGTCCCGTTGGCGGAGCAGCGTTTGCCGGCGTGGGAGCGGTTTTATCAGACGCTGTTTGCGTGCGTGGATTTTCGGTATGTGAATTGAACCGCCGCACCATTCTGTGATAGGATCAATACTTGTCGAACGACTGTGGGTTCCATCATGGCGAAACTCGCACCCATTGCCAAGACCGTTTTCCTGTGTGACGAGTTGGTGCGCGACGATGAAAAGAACAAGACATCGGTCTTGAATATGTTCGATACGGTGCGACCCGACGAAGCTTCGCCCCTTCAGCTTGGCAGACTGTGCGTCTTTTCGGAATTGTCAGACGGCTTTGGAGACTTGCTATTTTGGATCGAGGCGGTTCGTTTGGACACGCTGGCTCCCGTTTTCCGCACCGTCCCGCGGACGTTCCGTTTCGCCGATCGATTGGCGAATGTCCAAATCCTGTTTCGTCTGGAAGACCTGCGTTTTCCGAAAATCGGCGATTACTTGATTCGCCTTTATTGCGAGAAAGAGATGGTCGGCGATCGAGTATTGCATCTTCGACCATGAAAGCGGCATGAACCATGAACCACGAACAAACGCAGCCATCTCGGAATGCAAGCACCTACGGCAGCGCCGATGTGATGATCGTAGATTGCGAAGTGCAATATCCCCCGTTCGAGTCTTCACCGGACCAGACGCTTCCGTCAACCATCCCGGCCGAGACCGTTCGTTTGGTGTTGAATTTGGCGGCCGAGAGCCTTCCCGACGACGAAAAGGCCCTGATCAAATTGTTTCTCGACGGCAAGACCAAACACGAAGTCGCCGCGAGCCTCGGCATACCCTTCCCGGATCTCTATTATCGTTGGCGCGGTGCGTATCTGCGTACGCGGGCTTTTTTGGAGAGTCATGCTTCGATAGATGCCGACGTGAAACACTGCGCTTTGGTTACCGTCTCGAGCTTCCTGAATGGAAAAAACTGAGACGCTGTTTGCGTGCGTGGATTTTCGGTATGTCAACTGAGGAGGGTCGCAAGCAACTTGATCGTATCGCGCACAATCCGACCGCGGTGGGCGGAAAGCCTTGCATCCGCGGACTTCGCGTCACGGCAGGAACCGTCGTGGGCTTGCTTGCGACCGGCGCCACGCGTGAACGGATTCTGCAGGCGTATCCTATCTAGAGGCCGAAGACATTGACGCCGCTCTCGCGTATGCGGCCTGGAGGCTCGAAGAACGCGAGGAATCGTTGGTCACGAAATGTGTCGAAGAATTCTGGTCCAAGTAAGCCCTCAATTCAGGAGATTTCCATGAAACACTTGATTTCGAAAGGCGTCGTAGCGGTTATTCTACTGGTCACTGGCGCCGCCCGCGGCCAAGAGAAGCCGTTCAAGTCGCTCGAAGGCGGATTCTCCGTGCAATTCCCTGGGCAACCGAAGTACGAAGCCAATAAACTGCCGGGTACGAACATCACACAGCATCAGTTTCTTCACGAAAGCAAAGACGGCACGGTGGCGCATCTAACGATGTACCACGTCGATGCCGGCTTTGCCGGCCTGAGCAAAGAGGAAAAGCAGAAGAGGTTGATCGCCGCCCGCGACGGTGCACGCCAGTCGTTGAATGGCAAGCTGCTCGATGACAAGGCCATCGAACTTGCCGGCCATCCGGGGCGTGAATTCAAGGTCACGGCGCCCGAATTCAAAGCGGAATACCGTTCCCGCGTCTATATCGTGGATGACCGCCTTTATCAGGTCATGCTCATGGGCCCGCGTGAAGTGACGGCGAGCAAGGAAGCCGACGCCTTCTTGCAGTCTTTCAAACTGCTGGAGACGTCGTTCAAGTCGCTCGAAGGCGGATTTTCCGTGCAATTCCCTGGGCAACCGAAGCACAAAGCCATGAAACTGCCGGGTACGAACATCACAGAGCATCAGTTTCTTTACGAAAGCAAAGACGGCACGGTGGCGCATGTAGTGGGGTACCAAGTCGATGCCGGCCTTGCTGGCCTGAGCAAAGAGGAAAAGCAGAAGGGGTTGATCGCCGCCCGTGACGCCGTACGCCAGGGGTTTAATGGCAAGCTGCTCGATGACAAGGTCATCGAACTCGCCGGCCATCCGGGGCGTGAATTCAAGGTCACGGTGCCCGAAATCAAAGCGGAATACCGTTCCCGCATCTATATCGTGGGCGACCGCCTTTATCAGATCGCGCTCGTGGGCCCGCCTGAAGTGACGGCGAGCAAGGGCGCTGACGCCTTCTTGGAGTCTTTCAAACTGCTTGAAGCAAAGAAGTAATCGGCCGAGCGCCGCGTGACAAAGCTTTTTTGGGAATATTCGTCCTGATTCTGGAGGTATTGCAATGGACACAATGCATTCCCGTCGGTCCGTCCTCAAATCCCTCGCCTGCGGCTTCGGCTCGCTCGCTTTGGCCGACATGCTCTCGGCATCGGAGAATCCGCTCGCCGCGCGGCAGCCGCATCATGCGCCCAAGGCCAAGCGCGTCATCTTCATATTCATGCAGGGGGGGCCGAGCCACGTCGATACGTTCGACTACAAACCGCGGCTTGCGCGCGAAGATGGCGAGATGATGCGCTTCGACGACGCCCGCACTTTCGCGCGCGAACGCACGATCACGTCGCATCGTGTCATGAAGAACCTGTGGCCGTTCCGGCAGCATGGGCAGTCGGGCAAGTGGGTGTCCGCGTTGTTCCCGCACATCGCGCAGCACGTGGACGACATCTGCTTCCTGCAAGGCATGCACACCGAAGGCATCGCGCACGGCCCGGCGACCTTGTTCATGCACACCGGCTCGATCAACCTCGTGCGGCCATCGGTCGGCGCATGGACGCTGTACGGGCTCGGCACGGAGAACAACAACCTGCCCGGCTTCATGACCATCTGCCCGTCGATGGGCAATGGCGGGCCGCGCAACTGGTCGAACGCGTTTCTGCCGTCGTGGTTTCAGGGCACGGCGATTGGCCGGGCCGGCATCCCCGCCAGCGAGGCGCGCATTCGCAATATCGCCAATCCGAGCCGCACGCTCGACGAACAGCGCGGCCAGCTTGATCTCTTGCAGGCCTTAAACGGCGAACAGATGCAGCGCTCGCCCGGCGACACGGAGCTCGACGCCGTCATGAGCTCCTACGATCTCGCCTTCCGCATGCAGACGCAGGCGCCGGGCATCCTCGACATCTCGCGCGAGACGCAGGAAACGCTGCGGCTCTACGGCATCGGCCAGGCGGGGACCGACAACTTCGGCCGGCAGTGCTTGATGGCGCGACGCTTGGCGGAGGCGGGCGTTCGCTATGTGCAGATCAACTACGGCGACAACACCGACAACCCGGCGTGGGACCAACACTCGAATCTGCCGATGCACGCCACGCACGCGCGCAACACCGATCAGCCCGTCGCGGGTCTGCTCGCCGATTTGAAGCGGCGCGGTCTCTTGGAAGACACGCTGGTCTGGTGGGGCGGCGAATTCGGGAGAACTCCCTACGCCGAGCGCAACGGCACCGGCCGCGATCACAACCCCGGCGGCTTCACGCAATTCCTGTGCGGCGCCGGTATCAAGCCCGGCATCGTCCACGGCGGCACCGACGAATACGGCCACCACGCCGTCGCGGGCAAGGTCCACATGCACGACATGCACGCGACCATCCTGCACCTGCTAGGCCTGGATCACACGCGGCTGACGTATCGCTACGATGGACGCAACTTCCGCCTGACCGACGTGGAAGGGCACGTCGTGCACGAGATTCTTGCTTAGTATCGCATTCGCAACTTCGTCGGTTCCTGCTAGCCGGACGCGCAAGCGACGGAGAAGCTCATCCGTCGCTTGCGCGTCCGGCTAACCTCTCACATGAACTGCTCCAGATACCGCTTGCTCTGCCGCAGCGATTGCTTGCGTCGCTCCAGCGAACCTTCGAACGCGCGGTCCTCGACCTCGATGCAGACGGCGCCCTGATAGCCGGCGTCCGTCAACGCCGAGAAGAACGCGCTCCAGTTGACGTCACCCAGGCCCGGTAGCTTTGGCGTGTGCCAGGCGAGGCCCATGATGCCGTGCTGGTAAAGAGCGTCGGCGTCGAGGCGGGCGTCCTTGGCGTGGACGTGGACAAAGCGTGTGCCGAAGTCGCGGATCGCGCGGGCCACATCGATGTGCTGCCAGACGAGGTGTGATGGATCGAAGTTGAGTCCCAGCGTGGGGAGCTTCTCGAACAGCGTCGTCCAGATGGCGGGCGTGGTGGCCAAATTGGCGCCGCCGGGCCACTCGTCGAGCGAGAAGAGCATCGGGCAATTTTCGATGCCGACGCGCACGCCGTTGTCTTGAGCACAGCGCATGATGTCGGGCCAGACTTGATCGACGAGGGGCCAGTTGTCCTTGACCGACTTGTGCCAATCGCGGCCGATGAAGGTGTTGACGACGTGAACGCCGAAGCGTGGCGCCGCCTGGATCACTTTCTTGAGATGGCCGACGACGCGCTCGCGATGTGCGGGATCGGGGTGCAGCGGGTTGGGATAATAGCCGAGCCCAGAGATTTGCACGCCGGTCTTGTGTACGAGACCGCGGACGCTGGCGACAAGCTCATCATTGACGTTGGTCACGTCAATGTGCGTGACGCCGGCGTAGCGTCGATCGGCGCCGCCGGGAGGCCAACACATCAGTTCGATGCACGCGAAGCCTTCGTCCACGGCGAAGGCGAAGACCTCTTCCAAAGAGAGATCGGGGAGGATGGCGCTAACGAAGCCGAGGTTCATGAGTGTAGTCCGTAGTTCGTGGTCCGTGGCCAAGAATGTTATAGCGAAGGATACGCACGTGGAAGCTACGACGGACCACGGGCTATGTGGCGGAAACGAGCGCGCTGCTTGGCGGTTGTACCTGTTGTTTGCCGCTGTCGGGTTTGGCGAGGCCGCCGCTGCGGAAGACTTCGACGAGGAGCGACTTGGCGGGTTCAGCCAGGCTGCTCTGTAGGACGGTGTTGACGGTGTCTTCGACGGGATATTCGATGCGCTTCAACTCGACGCGGTTGTCTTCGATGATCGCATAGGAGGCGCGCGGGTCGCCGTCGCGAGGCTGTCCGACGCTGCCGGGGTTGATGACAAGCTTGTCGCCGACTTCGAGGATGTAGGGATGATGCGTGTGCCCGACGCAGACGACCTGGGCTTCCACGCCTGCGAGGCGACGTGACCAGAAGTCGGCGTCGGGGGTCGAATATTCGTCGAGCGGATCGCGCGGCGTCGCGTGCACCAGCATGAACTTGACGCCTTCGAGCGTCACGCGCTTGCTGATCGGCAACGCCCCCAGGAAGCGGCGTTCCTCGGAAGAGATCCGTTCCTGCGTCAGTTGACGCGTGACTCCTGTGAGGTATTTGAAGCCGGACTTGCCCTGGACCTTGACGAACTGGGCAACGCCGTGATCGTGATTGCCGCGGACCACGTGGGCCGCCTGTTGGCGCACCCATTGGATGCACTGCGAAGGCTCCAGCCCGTAATCGACGAGATCGCCCAGGACCAGGCAAACGTCGAACTGCTCCTTGATCGCCTGGAGCGCCGGCCAGTTCGCATGGATGTCGGCCAATAATAAGACCCGCATTCAGTTGCTTTCACGAATAAAAGGGGACGGCGCCGCGCATCACTTGAGATTTCGCGCGGCGAAAATCCACCGGCAACAATCACCGAACTTGTTGATCTGTGAAAGGCCAAGCTTGCTCAAGTGAACAGTAGCCCTCTTGGCTCAACACTACGCGCTGAAAATTCGCACTTCGACTTGGAATTACCCTAACACAAGGTTATATTAGGACGGATCGAAATGCCAATGATTTTGACGAAAGGGATGCCTCGCCCCAATTTTTTTTCTTTTTTCCAACAGGATTCGGTATGGCTGAGAAATTGCTTCGCAGGCTCACCTTACGTCAGCTCATGGCAAGTTCGGAAAAGGCGTCTCGTGATCTGGCGGAATTGGTGCAAACGCACCTCCTGCCGCGCGTCGTTGATTTCCGAGGCCTCACCCGCCCGGTCCGTCGTAAGAGCCAATATCCCAAGGTGTTGGCTTTCCAAAATGGGTTGCGTCGGATGATGGAAGCGAATGAACAAGTGAAGATCCTGCTCATGAACCTTCAGGAGCATCTCGAAGCCATTCGCGATTACGCCCAGCGTGAACGTTTGAGCCGCAAGCCATAGTGTCTCCCACGCTTGCCGCCTGTGGCTGGGCGCTCGTTCGCCAGGCCGCAAGCCGCATCACGATTGGGTTTTTCCCGGCACCCAAAGTACGTCGTCCTTCCCATCATTGTTGCATACGCGCGCCAAGACGAATAGCAAATCCGACAGCCGATTGAGATAGACGATCACCTGCGGATTGATCTTATCGACGTAACAAAGCGTTACCACGTCGCGCTCCGCGCGCCGGCACACGGTGCGCGCGAGATGACACCACGCCGCCTCTTGCGTTCCGCCGGGAAGGATGAAACTCTTGAGCGGCTGCAAGCGTTCGTTGAATCCGTCGATCACCTTCTCCAATCGTTCCGCCTGGCTGGCGCGCACGCGCAGGGCGGCCTCGCCTTCCTTTTGCGGCAAACACAGATCGGCGCCGACATCGAAGAGATCGTTCTGCACGCTCTTCAACAATTCGAGGACTTTGGGCGCGCGGACCTGCAGAAGGAACACGCCCAAGAGCGCGTTCAACTCATCGACGGAGCCATACGCCGTGACGCGCGGATGATCCTTCGGCACGCGGCTGCCGTCGCCCAGTCCGGTGTCGCCCAGATCACCGGTTTTCGTGTAGATGCGTGAGAGGTAAACCATGATCGCTCTCCCGTGATTGACGAGCCGCGACCGTCAGGGAGCGTTCCGTTCCCCCGCTTCCTAACGGCCGCGGCTCGTTGTATCGCAATATCATCATAGCCATCGGCGCTCGCCCTGTTGACGGCATCATACAATGTCAGAGGAAATCTCGCGTATTCACGAGGAACTCGTAATGCTCCCGATCTCGAAGATGGCCGCCGCCGTGCAACCTTCCGCGACACTCGCCGCCGGCGCCACGGCGAAACAGCTCAGGATGGAAGGCAAGATCGTCCACGATTTCAGCCTCGGCGAGCCCGACTTCAATACGCCCAAGCACATCTGCGACGCTGCGTACAAGGCGATGATGGACGGGCACACGCACTATACGGCCGCGTCGGGGCTCGTCGAGCTGCGCGGCGCCATCGCGCGCTGGTATAAGCGAACTTACGGATACGAGTTTACTCCGGAACAGGTGATCGTCTCCAATGGCGCCAAGCATTCGCTGCACAACGC